>JBKBWT010000141.1:0-13660 GCA_046314415.1 Saprospiraceae bacterium | reverse complement strand
TGTAATTGGGCGAGGTGTTCCCGAACGGCATTTTCGGCATAACGCTGCATTTTGCTGTCAAGTGTGGTATAAATTCTCAAACCATCGGTATAAATGTTGTACGCCATACCGTTAGGCTTGCGATAATCCTTTAGAATAGAATCTAGCTCCAGGCGCAGGTGCTCCCGGAAATAAGTGGCCATGCCGGTGTTGTGATTCAATGGGCTGTATTTAATTTCTAAAGGCAAGCGTTGCAGTGAATCTACTTCATTAATAGTTAAATAATTATGTTTGTGCATTTTTGATAATACTAGATTCCTGCGCTCCAAAGATTTCTCAGGATTAGAAACCGGGCTATACGTTGTTGTTGCTTTCAACATTGCCACCAGCACCGCCGATTGTACTGCCGAGAGGCTATCAGGCGTAACCCCGAAGAAGCGTTGCGCGGCTACCTTGATGCCGTAGGTATTTTCGCTGAATGGCACCGTATTGAGGTACATTTCCAGAATTTCTTCCTTCGTGTACAAATTTTCTAATCGTACTGCGATGAAGACTTCTTTTAACTTGTTGATAATCAAGGAGTATTTGCCGTAGTCTTCACGCGGATACAGGTTTTTTGCCAATTGCTGACTAATGGTACTACCACCCCCTGACGATTTATCCTTTTGCAAGACGGACTTGAAAAATACCCTTGTCCAGGCGCGTACATCAACGCCATGGTGCTGAAAATAACGGGCATCTTCCGTTGCGACTAAGGCGTGGATAAAATGCGGTGAGATATTTTTATACTTGATGTTGCTGCGCTGTTCGAAGTAATAGCGTCCCAGCAGGGCTCCGTCTTCTGCATATACTTCCGAAGCCTGTGGATTCGCAATATTGGCTAAGTCTTCCTTGGTAGGTAAAGGACCAAACGCACCAAAGCGAATGCTCAGCAGAAAGCCAATGATTGCCACTGCGCTCAGTAACACGGTGATACCCAGCATTTTGAGTAGCCAACGCAAAAGCGGGAACTTTAGCACGGCGTTACTCCAGCTTTTGCCAGCCGCGTATAGCCAGCGCTGCAAGGCTTCCAGCCATTGCAGCCATCTTTTTAAATCCAGGGTGTTATACAGGTAGTTCATGGGTAAAAGATTCTATGTTGATTTACCCATTTTGACGAATAGAAGTTCGGGAAGTCACCTTCTTAACTAAACTTTAATATTGATAAAATAAAGACGAGATTATGTTTTATTTTATTTTGAAAATGAATAACTTAAGTATTGTTATAATTTATTAAGTAAAAAAGTGATTTTATAAAAAAACAACAATTTGGAAGTTCGTTCACAACTCCCCAATTGCCTACACATTTAGTTTTTAGTTGTCCTTTTTAAAAATACCGAACAACCCTTTCTTCTTTTTGTCGTCCTCCTTCGGTTTATCCGAGGTCATTAATGTTTCGAACGTTTCCACCGGTGGCGGTACATAACAATCCAGCGCTTCCCTTACTGCTGCTGATTGCTTCGGAAACTTAGCATTAAACAGCGGTTTGTATGCTTCATCTTTTTGTAAATGCTTCAAAAATAAGGCAAATACGGGCAATGCCATGTTGGCTCCCTGTCCTAGACTCAAGTCACGAAAACGCACGGAGGGCGACTCGCCGCCAACCCAAACACCTGCTGCAAGATTTGGCATATAGCCAACGAACCAACCATCGGAATGATGCTGGCTTGTACCGGTTTTCCCGGCAATCGGATTTTTAAACTTATACTTGTTACGCAGTCGTCGGCCGGTGCCTTGATCCACCGCAGCACATAGCATATGCGTTACGATATCCGCGTGATCGGTAGAAATCGGTTTTTTCCATGCTTTTTTATCGGCATGATGGCGATAAATAAGGCTTCCTTTTGTCGTTTCAATCCGGCTAATGTAATACAATTCTGGGCGTACCCCGCGATTGGCAAAAGTGCTGTAGATCTGTACCATGTCGAGCAGAGATGCCTCATGCGCCCCCAGCGCTATAGCCGGCACGGGTGGTACTTGGCTGTTCATGCCCAATTGCTGTGCCATTTGTGCAACCGACTTCAAACCGGTGCGTACGGCTACATTCACAGCAATCGTGTTAATTGATTTGGTGAGTGCCTGCTCCATGGTGTAAGAACCACCGTACTCATCGTTGGAATTTTGCGGCGTATAATCTTCAAACTCCGCATAAGTGCGCAGGTAATCTCCAATTCGATCGCAGGGCGACATCCCGTTTTCCAGTGCTGTGGCATACACCACGGGCTTAAAGGTAGAACCCACCTGCCGTCGGGATTTTACATGATCATATTTGAAATATTTATATTCTGGTCCGCCTACCCATACTTTCACTGCCCCACTAGCGGGTTCAACTGCCAACATCCCGGCATTCAATAAAGAAAGGTAGTATTTGATAGAATCCATAGGGCTGATCTTGACCTTTTTCTCTTTTTGCTGCCAATCAAAAATCGTCATCGGAATCGGCGTGGCAAAGACGGCATCAATTTCTTTAGCAGAATAACCTTCGGCTTTCATGCGCTGATACCGTTGTGATTGCTGCTTTGCCAGCAGCAAAATAGTATCATTTTCCCAGGCAGGCGCTCCATCCAAATGTTTGATAAAATCACGCTGCAATTTAGCTAAATGCGCACGCACAGCAGATTCCGCGTAGCGTTGCATTTTTGAATCTATAGTGGTATAAATTTTCAAGCCGTCGGTGTATAAATTGTACGAACTTCCATCAGATTTTTTATAGTTTTGTAATGCCTTTTTTAATTCGAGCCGCAGGTGCTCGCGGAAATACGTCGCTGTTCCAATATTATGACTCAGCGGGCTATAATTAATAGATAAATCTTTTTCTTGTAATGTATCTAGCTCTCCCTGAGATAGATAGCCGTATTTCGCCATTTGTCTTAACACCAGATTACGCCGCTCTAAAGATTTTTCAGGATTGGTTACTGGGTTATAAACTGCGGTAGCTTTTAGCATCGCTACCAGCACTGCCGCTTGATCGGGGGTCAGTTCATCCGGCATTATGCCAAAAAAACGCTGCGAGGCTACCTTGATTCCAAAGGTATTTTCACTGAATGGCACCGTATTGAGGTACATTTCCAGAATTTCTTCTTTCGTATAAATATTTTCCAAATGCATGGCAATAAAAACCTCCTTTAGCTTCGTGATTACCAGCGAATTTGTGCCATAGGTATGCCGGGGAAACAGGTTTTTCGCCAACTGCTGACTCAGCGTACTACCGCCACCGGAGGAGCGATCTTTGAACAAAATCGTTTTAAAAAATACCCGAAACCACGCGCGTAAATCCACGCCATTGTGCTGAAAAAAACGAGCATCTTCCGTAGCGACCAACGCATGGATGAAGTGCGGCGAGATATTTTCATATTTTACATTGCTGCGGTTTTCAAAATAATAACGCCCCAGGAGCGTGCCATCTGCTGCATATACCTCCGACGCCAAAGGGTTGGAAATGCCCGCCAATACTGCTGGTGACGGCAACGCCCCAAATGCACCTAGTCGGATACTGATTAAAAAAGTAATAATTAGTAAGGTACCTAATAGTGCGAGTCTGCTGCTCAGGCGTAAGCACCAGGATAAACGTGGATGTGTTTCTACAAAAGTATTCCAACGTACCTGGGTACGGCGGACAATCTGCCGCAAGCGTTCTGGCAACTGTAGCTGGGATGGCGGCGTTGGCAATTTGGTCATTATTTGGTCCATGGGGATGCGTGTTTTATACTATTTTCACGTTTGGGCGAGGCAAATGTTCAACGCAGATGCGTTTTTAAACGCAATATTTTAAATATAAATCCTTGTTTTTAAGCTTAAATGATACGTTTTTAAATTGTTATTGCAAGTTGTATTACATGTCTAATCGTTATTTTTTTTAGTTTATGGCTAGATCAATCATCAATGGTCAATGGTCAATTATTACAACTTGTTGCCTCTTTCAATTAACAAAGCCCGATACCGATTGAAAATCGTGGATTTGGACACAAAACCTACGTATTTACCGGCATCAAGTACCGGCAAATTCCATGCCTGATGGGTTTCAAATTTTTCCATTACTTTGTCCATCGGCTCTTGAAGCTCAACAACAGCGGGCGCCGGGCGCATAAAGTCGCGTACTGAAAATTCTTCATATAATTCAGTATTGAACATTTTTTCGCGTACATCATCCAGCAGTACGATGCCTTGCAACTGTTGCTGGTCATTGACCACCGGAAAAACGTTGCGCTTAGATTGAGCAATGATGGTTACCAATGCACCAAGTTGCAAATCAGGATTTAATACATGGAAATTTTGCTCGATAAGCGGTGCTATTTCCATGTTTTTCAGAATGCTCAAATCCCGCTCGTGCGGAGGTACCCACACGCCTTTTTTATATAAATCGCGTGTAAAAATGGAATGCGGTTCAAAATATAATGAAATAAAATAAGCAGTAGCAGACACAATCATTAAAGGTACAAATAATGCGTAACCGCCTGTTATTTCTGCAATTAGAAAGATTCCGGTCAAAGGAGCTTTAAACACGCCACTTAATAATCCGGCCATAGCGGCTGCCACAAAATTAGGTTCGTATAATTCGACCCAGCCCAGCTGATTCACGGTATGTACAAAAGCAAAACCTACCAAAGCCCCCGTAAACATGGACGGTGCGAATACGCCGCCGTTCCCGCCGATGGCTATGGTAAGTGCACTGGCTACGGCTTTCGCCAAAATAATGGCGATGGCAAAAAGAATCAGTAGCCAGTCATTATTGGAAATCCAGTAAAATGGGCTGTTATTGACAATCGCAAAAAATCTGCCGGTCATTAAATCATTCACGGTTTCGTAGCCTTCACCAAATAAAGGCGGCATTAAAAAAATCAGCATACCGAGTGCCAACCCGCCCAGAACAGTGCGCTGTAGGGAGGGTTTTTGCTGGTCATACCGACTTTTGGCACCTGCGTACATCCGCACCAGATATACCGAAACAATTCCACAGAGTACCCCCAGCAATACATAAAACGGAATGCCTGCCAATTGCCAACCCTCGGTAGAAAGAAAAAATATCTGCTCGTAGTATAAAGTTTTCGCCACTACCGCCGCTGCTGCTGCCGCAATTAGCAAAGGAATAAACGAATGCACTGCTACATCCGTGAGCAATACTTCAAAAGCAAAAATAACCCCACCCACTGGACTATTGAATACTGCTGCAATGCCGGCTGCCGCGCCACATGCCAGGAACAAGGCTTGTCGCTTGCGGTCTGCGCGCAATTCACTCGCCAGATTCGCACCAATCGCCGAGCCGGTACGTACAATTGGCGCTTCCAAACCTACGGAGCCGCCAAAACCCACCGTCAGAGAACTGGCTATTACATGTGCATAAGTTTCATAAGCAGGAATATTTACTTTTTGCTGCGCAACGGCTTGAATCAAATTACTCATGCCCGGCTTCAGCGGCTTTTTTAAAATATTTTTGACAAAAATCAAGGTTAGTAAAACGCCGATAAAGGGAAGTAATACAAATAAATAGCGCTGACTGGAAGGCTCGGCATCATGTAGTAAATATTTAACGGTGTGAACGGAAATTTTTAACAATACCGCGATCAAACCCACGGCTACCCCAATCACAATGCTGACAATAATCTGGTAATTGCGCTCGGAAATATGCTCCGAACCCAGGCGAATCAGGCGATACCATTGCAGGTAAAAATAGCGGTACAGGCGTTTCCAAACGGTTTGTCGTGTATTCATGGTTCGGGTGTATTGAGCTGAGCAGCCAAGTTAATAAAACTTTGCACAATCAAAAATTGACGTCATTACATTTAATTTACCCAAAATAAGCATACAATGTAATAAATTTCAGTTAACTTTAAGTCAACCAAAACTGATCTCACCATGATGAACACCAAGTTCAAAAATTTGCTATTGGGGCTACTCTTTTGTCTGCCCTTTACTGCATTCGCCCAAGCCTCTATGGTAGGCGATTGGAAAATGCAAATGCCTGATGACCAAGGCAATATGATGACGCTGAAAGTGTCTATGAAAGCCGATGGTACTTACTCTGTTGACTTTGGAGCCGATGGTTCCAGCGAAATTGAAGGAAAATACACGATTGACGGTAATAAAATAACGATTGAGGATATCAGCGGACCCAATGCCTGCCCGAATCAAAAAGCAGTTTATACGTTTGCGCTGACCGAAACTTCCAATACCATGACACGGGTAACCGATCCCTGCGAAGGGCGGGGCGGACCCGAAGGTAAAATGGTCTTTACGCGTATGTAATAACGAACCCGGCAAGTGATATCGTTATAATATCACTTGCTATCCTTCCGCTGCCTGCGAGCGATGTTGATAGCGAAGTTTTATTACAATCATTGTAATATTGAGTAGCAAGCTTACACTATTCGTTATAATTAAAGCAACATCATTCTTGTGAATGCCGTAGGTCAGCCAGAGCGCCACGCCAATGCTTGCCGTAATAAAAGTACCCAGTGCAATATCTTCTACTTCTTTGGTTTTCAGGGTTTTAATCAATTGCGGAACCACCATCGCCGTGGTAAGCGTGCCCGCTATAATACCTAAAATAAGCACCCCATCCATTATATTTGATTTTAGGGATATGATAAAATTAAGGAAGTATTATAGTGTTATAGTGTTATAGTGTTATAGTGTTATAGTGTTATAGTGTTATAGTGTTATAGTGTTATAGTGTTATAGTGTTATAGTGTTATAGTGTTATGATATTTCACATTTCACATTTCATATTTCAAATCTCACATTTCACATCTCCCTACGCTGTTTTCGCCTGGGGCTTTTCGGGTGTTTCGCTGCCATATTTTATTTTTAAAACCAGCATTATAATATTTAATAAACATGTAATGCCATTGGTTATAATAATGGACCAGTCTGATTTAATAAAGCCATAAATAACCCATAATATAGCGCCAATTAAATATATGATATACATGCTGATGGATACATCGCTTGCTTCTTTGGTGCGCCAGGTTTTGATGACTTGTGGCAGTACGGAGGCAGTCGTGAAAGTACCCGCTACATAACCTACATAATTGAGCCAATCTCCCATACATGTTTTTATTATTACAACTAAAATAACAATGACCCATTATCAATAATCAATGGTCAATCACACACGGAACGAGCCTTCCCGGACGAATGTTCAGCCTGAATTATACAGGTTCTAATTATTTTTAAACACCGGAAAATCGGGGAGTTTTATTAATTTTATAGCCAAATTCTAAAACCCATTCATAATGAGCAACACTACACAAATTATATTTAGTTTAATGTTTACAGTATTTGTTTTGGTTGGTTGTGGCACTACCAAAGACGAACGTCTGCTGCTACCTAGCTTGTTTACACAATTGAGCCAGGATAAACCGCTGGAGCTAACCTTGGAAATGGAGGCAGATTGGCAGCATCTCATTGACAATAAACTCAGCGAAATGGTGCTACCCGTGACGGTAAGCTGGCAGGAGGCAGGCAATCTGCAACAAGTGAAAGCCGAAGTGAGCACGCGGGGGCACGCCCGCCGCAATATCTGCACTTTTCCGCCGCTGCGCCTGCGTTTTACCGAAGAAAATCTGGATGCACTCGAATTAAACAGCGATTACAAAAGCTTGAAATTGGTGACGCATTGTATTAATGTGGACGAAGACCTCGTGCTGCGCGAATACCTGGCGTATAAAATGCTCAATATTTTAACCGATCATAGCCTGCGCGTACAATTGGCAAAAATTAATTATAAATGCAGTAAAAGCACGATCCAATCGTATGCTTTTTTGATCGAAAATAATGAAGAAATGGCCGAGCGCCTCGGTGGGGTGTTAATGGAGGCTGATCTTAATGGGCAGGCTACGCTTGATGCGACACAGTACCGGCTTATGGCGGTTTTCCAGTATATGATAGGCAATACCGATTGGAGTATCACAAAACAGCATAATATTAAGCTGGTGCATTTTGTGGAGCAGAAAATGCTGCTGCCGGTGCCCTACGATTTTGATTACTCCGGCATGGTCAATGCTGCTTACGCCATTCCCTCGCCTAAGTTGCCCATCAAGTCCGTGCGGGAGCGTTATTTTCAGTGGCGCGGCAAAGATGCAGCGGAGTTGCAGGCTACGCTGGCGCTCTTTCAGGAGAAAAAGCAGGCATTATATGATCTTGTAATGGGCTTTGAACTTTTAGCGATGGAAAGCCGCCTGGATATTATGAATTATCTTGATGCTTTTTATGCCAATATGCCCCAAAAATCGGGCATGGTAAGCGAAGTCGGGCAATAACAAACGCACTGTGGCACATTTCTAAAATGTGCCACAGTTAATGAAATAATTATAATTTGATATAATATTCAATTTGCTCCTAATGCAATCAATGCACTTTTTCATACAATTCCCGCTTGGGAATTTTGCCAACCCCCGATTTATCTTCCAGAATTTCAAATACATTGGTTTTAATGGTATGCGCAATGTCGCCTGTCGGCAGGTCATTACAATCCAGTCCAAACGGGTCTTCAATTTCCTGCCCCAGCAATTCCACGCCGATTAATGAAAAGAAAATAAACATCACCAACGGAATCGTGGCCCAGCCAAACGCCGTGACCAAGGCAAAGGGCAACATAATCGCATAAGCCGTAATGTAAATTTTGAGATAAACCGCATAAGAAAAGGGAATCGGCGTGCGGCGAATGCGCTCACAGGCACCCAGAATATCCAGCAAGGACTGATGCGAATCTTTAATATTAATATAATCGCCCTCGGTGATATCATGATTGCGGTGCGCCTCGGCAATGCGGTCAAAAATATGATAGGCGATGTAATTAGGAATATGCCCTTTGGTCTGATAATCTTCTTTCTCCGCATCACTTAGGTAAATCAATTTATCGAGCTTCACGCCATCACGCAGGTGATCGACCATCGCAATACAAAAATTGGCAATATGCTTTGCCATAAAATGCCGCACTTCCTGGTCATGTTTGGGAAACATCGCGTGTACGTACACCGCCAGATTGCGCGTGTTATTCACCAGAGCACCCCACTGCCGCCGCCCTTCCCACCAGCGGTCGTACGCCGTATTGGTCCGAAACACGAGAAAAATACTCAAAATAACCCCCAATAAGGAAAATATCTGCACGTTCAAAGCGATGCGCACGTGTAAATCCCAGTAATCCACCGCCACGCAGATCAGCGTTGTATAAACGCCCACCATCATTACCCCCCGAAAAATCTTCTGAATCGTCCAACTGCGGTACAGGTGCATAATATCACCAAACCAGTTGTCGTTGGTTTTGTAAAAAATCATGCGGATGTTTAGGTTTTATTTATTGAATATAATAAAAAGAAAAAATTGCCGGAAAAATTTATAACAACAGGGCTGCGGTATATCAAAAATTTGTTGAATGCTAACATCAATCGGACGCAGAATGTTTTATATTTGATTGCTGCAAATGCCATAATGTAATTTTTAATCCTATAATAGTAAAATAATATTTCATGAATAATTATTTTAAAATCAGCCTATTACTTTTATTATCCTCCGCTTGCGTCGTCGTTCAATCACAAACGGAGGCAGTGCCTGCCCGTATGCAAGGCATGCTGGAACGGCACAACTACTGGCGCAGCCAACTGGGCATTGCCGATCTGACGTGGTCGGATGAACTGGCGGCTTTTGCGCAGGAATGGGCGAACAAACTGGCAAAAACCTGTAATATGAAGCACCGCCAAAAATCACCCTACGGCGAAAACATTTACTGGAAAAGCGCCGCCAGCAATCCGACCGAAGTAGTGGACGCCTGGGCAAGCGAACAGCAATATTTCAATCATAAAACCCAGCAATGCAAAGGCGAGTGGTCGGTATGCGGGCATTACACCCAATTGATCTGGGAAAATACCAAACGCGTGGGCTGTGCAGTGGCGGTCTGTAAAGACGGCGGCGAAATCTGGGTATGTAATTATGACCCTCCCGGCAATTACATCGGACAAAAACCATATACCCCCAAAGCCAATCGCCCGTAAGCAAAGGCAGCGCGCTTGATGCTTTGCCCAATTTCAACATTTGATACTTTTTGACAACAAGCATTCGCAAAATGGCAATGCTTTACCCCATCCTTTGCCGTTGACATTCCTTTGGAAAAGGATGTCCACGTGCGGGCGGATCGTCCCTTGAGGGATGGAGGGTGGCGGGCGGAAAATGCCAAATCAACTTTTGCGAACGTATATTGGGCAAAGCGGTCAGGAAATTCTTTTTATAAAATTGCCATAAAAATCCCGAATTCTTCCGATCTTACACCAACAAACTACCTATCGCTTCGATTTTTTAAATCCCTTTTGTCCCATTAAATAGCAGCTATGCACCACCGGTAACCAAAACCTTTATCAATATCATGCAAACCTTTTTCCATCCCAAAACCACCCAGCGCGTCTTTCTGGCGTTGCTGACTACTGTACTGTGTGCCACCGCTACCCTTGCGCAAAACGATGAACAACAGATTCGCAATTTGATCAAAACCGAAAATGACGGCGGCGGCGCCCCAAAAGTCACCAACGACGTTTTTTATTGGCCCGGCATCATCGACAGTCCGGTAGTCGGCAAGCAAAACTGGGAAGCAAAGAGTAAAGAACTGCGCCAAGCTCGTCCAAACACCAAATTCAATCGTGTACCGGAGCGCCTGGTCGTGTCCGAATCCAAAGATTTGGCTTACGAATATGGCTACCAAACCACCGGTTGGGACAAACCCGAAGGCGGACGCGCCGAAACCAAAGGCTACTACTTGCGCGTATGGCGTAAAGTGAACGGCGAGTGGCTGTTGGAAGGCTTCTTTGCCCGACTGACCGAGCAAAAGTAATACACCCTTGGTCTGGTAATTGCTGAAGACCAATAAAGCAGTTGTATGGGAAGGATGCAGCTGCTTTTTTGTTGATTCGCGCACGCCGCCAAGTCATCTGACGGAGCCATCAAGTCATCCGACGGAGCCGCCAAGTCATCTGACCACGCCATCGGATCACTCGGTGCACGCATCAGATCACTCAGTGCACGCATCGGATCATTCGGTGCACGCATCGGATCATTCAGTGCATGCATCGGATCACTCAGTACACGCATCGGATCACTCGGTGCACGCGTCGGATCATTCAGTGCATGCATCGGATCACTCAGTGCACGCATCGGATCATTCAGTGCACGCATCGGATCATTCAGTGCATGCATCGGATCATTCAGTGCATGCATCGGATCACCCAGTGCATGCATCGGATCACCCAGTGCATGCATCGGATCACCCAGTGCATGCATCGGATCACTCAGTGCACGCATCGGATCATTCGGTGCACGCATCGGATCACTTGGTGCATGCATCGGATCACTCAGTGCACGCATCGGATCATCCGGTGCACACGTCAGATCATTGACTATCAAAGTTTTAGGAAATTTTAGAAATTTCCTAAAACTGGGCGAGGACTTTTTCAATGCCTTTTTCGACGGCGAGTAGTACTGGCGACTTCAGTCGCCGACTGGCATACGGGTGCGGCGACTAAAGTACGCCGTTACAGGGTAACAAACGCTCTGGAATAACGAAACCCTATGCTGATGCTCCTGAAGCCTGGATCGTACCTGCCGCGAACAGTGGAACGACAGCCGTTACCAAGATCGTTCCAGGAGCCGCCCCGCACAACCCTGTAATCCCCTTTTTCTGCGCCGCGTGGATTTTCCGCCGCGCGGTTTTCAAGCCCCCCTTTCGTCCCCCCCGAGGGGGGATGTGGATAGGCATCATATAAATCCCAGCACCATTCCCATACGTTGCCGCTCATATCGTGTATGCCGAGTTCGTTTTCGTCTTTTTCGCCCACGGGGTGGGTTTTACAATTATTTTCAGTTAATCTTTCATATTTCCATTCACCAGAAAGTCTTTTGTCTCCAGCGTTTTCCCAATACCATCCTATCTTGTCCAGGTCATTGCTACCCGCATACTTGTAGTTGTTTTTACCTTTCTTACCCCCTCGTGCCGCGTATTCCCATTCCGCTTCGGTGGGTAGGCGGTAGCCGTTGGCGCTCCAGTTGATGCCTACGTTGTTGCCATTGATGGTATAGACGTTTTGCAGATTTTGCTGCTCGCTGAGCCAGTTGCAGTACGCCACGGCGTCGTACCAATTGACGTTGATGACCGGGCGGCGCACGCGTCCCCATTTTTCATCGTCGGGTTTGTCGCGTTTGGTAGCGGTGCAAAAGGCATCGTATTCTTCAAAGGTGACAGGGTACTTACCGATGTAGAAGGAGTCGAGTATCACTTCGTGAATGGGTTTTTCCCGGTCATAGTCGTTGCTACCCATTAGGAAGGAGCCGCCTTCTACAAGCACCAGCCCTTCGGGGATGATGAGTTTGGGAGGGTCGGGGAGGATGATGGGTGGAGGAGGTGTTTCGTGTATCGATATTGCCTCAATACGCCGATAGGCTTCCTGTACATATTTCCCTTTTGGGAAATGGCGGATATATTTCCAATAAGCGGAGTCTATATTTCGTGAACTCGCTTCCTTCCAGGCATCTTCGTCATTGATATCTTCAATGGCGTCAATAGCTTCATCCCAATACTCTCCACGCTGAAAATTTTTTAAATATAGATTGTAAGCAGTTTTGGTCTTAATAATAGTTACGTAGCGCCATAGCGCTTCTTCGGAATAGGGGCTATCGGGGTATTTTTTCCAGAATTCATAATAGGCATCGGCAGTGGCAAGTGCTTCGGTGGCAGCCCATATTTGGGTTTCGTTTTGAGTGGGGTGGAAGAAAAATTCTCCATCTTTATATTTAGCAAGATCAGAAAAAGGTTGGCATATAGGCTTCTGTGAGAAATTGCGCTCCCTCATTTTTTTTTGTACCGTTGCAAATAAGCCATGTACACCAACAGATTCGGTACTTTCTTGCAAGGTTTCCACTAAGCATTGTGCAAAAGGACTATTATCTCCAGGGCTGCCATCGAGCGCTACTTCGTGAGAGAGGCTGGAAGATAAACCCCAACGAGAGGCATGTTCATCAGAACCATTGCTTTTAAAACCTTTGGAAGAATGGAAAAAAGACCCTGCAAAGCAAGCGTCGAGGATAACGAAAGTGTGTTTTGTTTTAATGAGATGAAGCATGTCTTTAAAAAAGGAGTGTGGCAGATAGTCTGATTCATCCCCCATTTGAGCCTCTACCGGCACGAGATAGCCGATGGTATCGTCATCTTCGCGGTCGGTTTCTCCGTGCCCGGAGAAATAGATCACCAAATTGTCAACGTCTTTTTGAATTTTACCTCGAAGCTCTTTTAGCTTTTCGACTATTTTACGTTTGGTCGCATCGGGATTGTATAATTCTATAACATGCTCAAAATGATATCTTTCGGAAAGAACTTTAACAATAGCCTTCGCATCTTTGACACAATTACGTAGTGAGGCACAATGCTCATATTCATCAATAGCAATAGCCAATAGGTAATTTTTACCAACTGTGGGTTTCATCGGAGTGTTATTTGTCTGGGTTCTACCAGCTTTGGTATGGGTCGCTTTCGCCATGCGATGGGGTGAAATTTTATAAAAAAGATTCGGTAAATATAAAAATTTTTAGGTAAATGTAAAAATTCCTGAGGCGTCGGTTGTTATTTTGCCACTCCAAAGGAGTTATTATTTTTTTGGGAGGTACC
>JBKBWT010000140.1:1137-15249 GCA_046314415.1 Saprospiraceae bacterium | reverse complement strand
GCTCATGCTCCTTTTTTTACCCCAAATTTAATCAACTTTGATTTTCAACTATTTACATGGACGCAACTCTAATATTTATTTTAGTGGAGCTAAAAAATTTTTACAAGATGATTTAAATGTAAATTCAATTGAAAAGTATAAACTTGTATCACCTGACTCTCCTTTCAAAAATTAATTTTACTAAAATTTTGTACAAAAATGTTAGGCTAGTATTTTTTAAGGGAAAAAAATATCTACATATGGCTTAGTATAAACTTCCAGTTTCCAACAACAAATATCCCCACAAAACCCTTTGCCGTTCCACCCATTCCTCCTAACTTAACTCCCTAACCGATATTGGTACAAACCCACTATACACCTACTTGATGATGAAAATGTTTAGTAGTGCTGGCGTGGGCACTGCTGGCGCTGAGCTGTAGTGCCGCGACGAGGACTAAAAAAAGCGAAAACCATCCCACGATAACCTTTTAATACCAATTTCAATGAATGAAGACGTATATTTCGTTAAATATCCCTTTATTTTCCAATGTGTTCTGACTTCTCGCATCCGTCTTATGGCTTCTAAAATGGTATAAAGTAGTCCCAAGGCTCCCATTATAATAAAGATAATCTTACCAATTTTATACTTACCAAAAAATTGGTAAATAATTTGGTTAATAAAAAAAAAAGACCTTATTCAAAAGAGTTATATTTACTGGATTATAATATTCATCCTAAAACAATTAAAATGTTGGAATATCAAACTATATTAAAGGGCATTCAAAAATGTTCTGTACTGAATGAGTTGACCGCCGAAGAAAAGGAACAACTAGCAAATTTAGGAAATGTGGTGAATTACAAGAAAGGAGATATTTTGTTCTCTTTCGAAGACACTGGCGATGCTTTTTTTATAGTAATCTCCGGATCGCTGAAGGCACTGCTAAGAAATAGTCAAAAAAAGAAATATAAAGCTGGACAATTATTAGGTGAAGTTTCGATATTTTCTGGCAAGAACCGCACCGGGTCAATCCGAATTTCGGAAAATGCTTCTTTGATCCGATTTGATAAAAAAGATATTTATAATGCTAATTTTTTAGATGTAAGCCTACAGCTAAAGATCACTTTGATTTTAACTAAAAGTATTGTAGAATATTTTTATGAAACGCCTGTGAGCATAATGGAATTAATCAAAAAAGGAGAAAGTGAAACACTGGAGTTTAAAGAATCCATTCACATAAAGAATTTCAGGAAAATCGTAGAAACAATTGTTGCCATGTGTAATCATAAAGGAGGTACCATTCTTATTGGTGTAAGAAATGATGGAAGTATCAGTGGATGTCCTATCGATATGGATGAATTGATGAAGAATATTGAAAGTTTTGATCATAATAAATTGGGAACTGCTTTGTTATCAATGACTCAAGTATTTTTTGATACTTTAGATAATTACAAAATTTTAAGAATAGAATGTGAACCCGCTGATAGATTTATTTTCTGGAATGAAGACGGCAAGGATGTGCTTTTTGTACGAGGAAACGCGGTGAATAGAAAATTAGAAACCATGCAAGAAGTGGCGAATTATATTCAAAAAAAGGTGAAACATTAATGATTCACTCCCCGCCGAGTCTCCACAGGGACTCGGCTATACGTAACATCTTTTGGTCATTCAAAGACATCCTACCGCACCAAGTCCACTACAAGAGACTTGATAAGAACGTCAGTAAATAATAAACCTCCAATAACAAATAAATAAAAAACCCTTTGCCATTCCACCCATTCCTCCTAACTTAACTCCCCAACCGATATTGGTACAAACCCATATTTACACCTCATTGATGATGAAAATGTTTAAACTAAACCGGCTGCTGGTCGCACTGGCGGGCGCGCTGCTAGTTATGAGTTGCAATGACTCCAGCAAAAATACCGCCGATGCGCCGCCGATTAAAACGCATGCGGAGTTGACCGCGTTCTTTCAGGAATGGCGGGCATTTCAGGCACCGGAAATGAAAGACAGATTGCCGGATTATTCTGCCGCTGCCATGAAACAACAACACCAGGCGCTCGCCCAATGGCAACAACGCCTCGCCCGCGTGGACACCAGCGGCTGGACGATCCCGCAACAGGTGGATTGGTACCTGATCTGGGCGGAAATGAACGGGCTGGACTTCGATCATCGTGTGCTACAGCCCTGGGTGCGCGACCCGGCGTTTTATGTGTGGTTTTATCCCGATCCTTCGGATGTGCCGGAGCGCGAAGGTCCGAACATTCACGGTTGTGTGGAATTGCCAAAGTACGCCCAGCCCTTGTCGGCTCAGGATGCCGCGGAAATTGCCGGCAAATTCAGAAACGCTAAAGCTTTATACGAACAAGCAAAGCAAAACCTGACGGGCAATGCGCGGGATTTGTGGATCACCGGCACGCGCAGCATCCGCGAACAGAGCGAAGCGCTGGAGGCTTTTGCTGAAGCGGTGAAAGCATCGCATGCTGATCTGGCGGCGGCAGCCCTGGAAGCACGGGATGCGTCGAATGCATTTGCGCAATGGCTGGATTCCCAGGCGAGTAGCAAAACGGGCACCTCGGGCATTGGCAAGGAAAATTACACCTGGTGTTTGCAAAAAGTGCATCTGCTGCCTTACACCTGGGAGGAGGAAGTGCTCTTATTGGAGCGGGAACTGGCAAGGTCGCACAGCGCATTGCGTTTGTTTGAACACCGGCACCGCAACTTACCGAAGCTTTCCAAAATCAGCAATGAAGCGGATTTCAACCGCGAGCTGAATAATGCCGTGACGGAGTACATCAATTTCTTCCGGGATGCGGAAGTGGTGACGATGAAAGACTACATGGACAAAGCGCTGCGCGATCAGATCGGCGCGTTTCGGCAGGTGGAGGGCGTGCGGGGCTTTTTTGATGAAATTGGTTACCGCGATGCGATTGTGATGCGCACGCACCATTACCACTGGATTGAATTGGAACGGCTGCGACTGGAACCTTATGAGAATGTAATTCGACAAACGCCTTTGTTATACAATATTTTCGACAGTCGGGCGGAAGGTTTGGCAACCGCCATGGAAGAACTGATGATGAATGCAGGATTGCTGGAAAATCGTCCGCGGGCGAAGGAGTTGATTTGGATTTTGTTGGCGCAGCGAGCGGCACGGGGCTTGGGCAGTTTGTATCAGCATGGCTTGGAAATGGATTATAAAGCAGCGTGTGAATTTGCGTCGAAGTGGACGCCTTGGGGTTTGTTGCCGGCAGACGGCGGTACGATCCAGCATGAAGAACAATTTTACTTGCAACAGCCGGTGTATGGCAGCAGTTACGTCACCGGCAAGCTGGAGTTGGATAAACTCATCGCGGAGTACGCCCGGCAACGGAAGGAGCAATTCGTGCTGAAGGATTTTATGGATGACCTGAACCGGGTGGGGATTATTCCGACGTCGTTGATTTATTGGGAATTGACGGGGGATAAGTCGTTGTTATTAAAAGCCGTAGGAAAATGACTTATTTGCCAACAGGTGACGCCGCGATCGGGCATTACCTGTTGTTTTGCTAAAGCATTGTTAGATGAAAACTTAAAGGTGTCCGTTTGACACATTATTTCCAGGAATTTGTTTGCCTATTTGCCGGAAAAGTAGGACTTTCCAGTCGATAAAAAACAAGTGATCCTTTTATTTTGAAACCAATCGTCTGAACCATGTTACACAAATTCCTAGGCGGTTTGCTGTTGCTGATCGGTACCGCAGTAGCTGCCCAAAATAATGCCTTGTCGCTTATTCCGCAACCAGTGGAAGTACAAACCATGACTGGGGCTTTTACCTTGAGTGCGAAGACAAGTACCATTGCGTATGACAAAGCGGAGGCGCGTGCGGTCGCTGATATGCTCGCGCAAAAGCTGAGCACCCCGACGGGTTTTGCTTTTAAAACGCAGTCTGGTAAAAGTGGTGCGATTCAATTACGTTTGAACGATGCGCCGAATGCTACTTTAGGTAAAGAGGGTTATACGTTAGAAGCCAATTCCAAGGGGGTGGTCATTACTGCCAATGCATCGGCGGGCTTGTTCTATGGTATGCAAACGCTGTTGCAATTGTTGCCGAAGGAGATCGAAAGTAAAAAAGCAGCGAAAGCCAATTGGACCGTACCGGCGGTAAAAATTACGGATTATCCCCGATTTGGCTGGCGCGGATTGATGCTCGATGTAAGCCGGCACTTCTTTTCCAAAGAAGATGTGAAAAAGTACCTGGATGAAATGGCACGCTACAAGTACAATACCTTTCACTGGCATTTGACTGATGATAACGGCTGGCGCCTGGAGATTAAATCCCTGCCCAAACTCACGGAAGTAGGCGCTTGGCGCGTAGAGCGCGCCGGACAGTTTGGCAGTCGGGAAGAGCCGAAGCCCGGTGAAAAAGCAACGTATGGTGGTTTTTATACTCATGAAGATGTCAAAGAAATTGTACAATACGCGCAGGAACGCCATATCACGATCGTACCGGAAATTGATGTGCCCGGACATAGTATGGCGGCGTTGGCGGCGTATCCGGAGTTGAGTTGTACCGATGCAAAGGTATATGTCAATCCGGGAACAGCTTTTTCGGAATGGTATGGCAATGGCACCTTCAAGATGCTGGTAGAAAACACCCTGAATCCGTCCGAAGAAAAGGTGTATGAATTTTTGGACAAAGTCTTTACGGAAGTAGCGATGTTGTTTCCCAATCCTTACATCCACGTGGGCGGGGATGAATGCTACAAAGGCTATTGGAAAGAAGACCCTGGCTGTCAGGCATTGATGAAAAAGCTCAATATCCGGCACGTAGAAGATTTACAAGGGTATTTTATGGGGCGTGTGCAAAAGATTGTAGAAGCCAAAGGCAAGAAAATGATTGGTTGGGACGAGATTTTGGAAGGTGGTATTTCGCCGGGCGCGGCGGTGATGAGCTGGCGCGGCGTAAAAGGCGGCATTGAAGCTGCGCATTTAGGACATGAGGTTGTCATGACGCCGACCACGTATGCTTATCTGGATTATACCCAAGGTGACCCGACGGTAGATCCGCCGATTTACGCCAATCTGCGGGCGCGCACCAGCTATAGCTTTGAACCTGTGCCGGATGGCGTAGATGCCAAGTATATTCTGGGTGGACAAGGTAATCTTTGGACCGAACAAATCCCTACGCTGCGGCATGCACAATACATGACCTTCCCACGGGCCTGGGCATTGGCAGAAGTATATTGGTCGCCCAAAGCAAAGAAAGACTGGAACGATTTCAGCAAACGCATGGAAAACCATTTTGAACGTGCCGACGTGGCGGAAGTCAACTATTCCAAAGCCGTGTACGATGCGATTATAAAACCGACCCGCAAAGACGGTAAACTCGTGCTCGAACTTGAAGGGGAAGTACCCAATCTGGATATTTACTACACCATTGACGGAACCATGCCCGATCAGTATTCCCCGAAATATGCTACGCCCGTCTCCTTGCCGGAGGGTCCCATTACCCTTCGGGTGCAAACGTACCGCAATGGCAAACCCATTGGACATTTAATAACGCTGCGGCGTGCTGATTTGGAGCGTAGAGCAAGGTAGGATAGCAACTTGCCATATAATAAAGCACATCATAAAGACGTATCTGATTATAAGATTGGGTACGTCTTTATATCATATAATATTATAAATTTTAATCAGCCTTTTTAAACACCATGCAAACCCATATTATTACTTTTTTGCTACTTTCATTTTTAATTAGTCATCCTATTTTTGCGCAGGATGCCGATGTTTTCAAACCAGATTCTATCAAAAAAGAAATTCATGCCGTTGCTATTACATCCTCTTTACATATTGACGGAGTAATGGATGAAGCGGAATGGCAATGGGCACCGCCCTCGCCGCAATTCACGCAGGTAGAGCCTTTTCAAGGGGAAAGTCCAACAAACACCACGGAAGTAAGGGTATTATATAATAAGCAGTTTTTATATTTTGGCATCATTGCACACGATTCATTAGGAAAAAAAGCCATCCGTGCCACCGATTTCAAACGCGATTTTAATGATCGACAACATGATTTAATCAATTTATCTTTTGATGGTTTTAATGACAAACGCAATGCTATGTCATTGATTACCAACGCCTACGGTGTACAGCGCGATTTATTGGCGTTTGATGATTTATATTATGATATTGACTGGGATGGATTGTGGCGGGTACGAACCTCGCGTATAGAAACGGGTTGGATTGCCGAAATTGCCATTCCCTGGCAAACCTTACGCTATCCTAAAACCAGCGACACGATTCAAAACTGGGGCTTTAACGTCATGCGTAACCGGAGGTTAACCAATGAGTTAAGCGCGTTTTCACCTTATCCGCGTTCGTTTACTTCCTTGCGAATGGAATATGCCGGCATTCTAAAAAATCTGCAACCGCCGCCGCCTCGACCCAATATTCGCATTCAACCTTATTTTTTAACTTCCTATGATCGTTATAAAGGATATAATAATGATGTAAAGCCGGAGGAAACAAATTATAAATTTGGCGGAGAATTAAAATGGGCGATTAATCCAAATACCGTTTTAGACCTTACGGCAAATACCGATTTTGCGCAAGCCGACGCCGACCGGCAAGTCAATAACGTGACGCGCTTTTCGGTTTTCTTTCCTGAACGCCGACAATTCTTTTTAGAAAATGCCTCCTTATTTGGCATTGGCGTGAGCATGGCGGAGGATGGATCGGGTGGTTCGATGCGCATTCAGCCCTTTTTTAGTCGTAAAATTGGCTTGGACGATTTTGGCAATCCGATTCCCATTGATGCGGGCGGCAGATTTGTATTTCGCTCCTCCAAACGCAATTTTGGCGCCATTTTAATGCGACAACGCGAGGTGGAAGGCAGTCCGGCAACTAATTTTTTTGTGGGTCGTTTTTCTGAAAATTTTGGCAGACAAAATCGCATTGGCGGCTTGGTTACGCTTAGAAATCAACCGAACGGCACGAATATCACCAGCACCATTGATGGTTTTTTCCGCATTGGCGAATCCCATTCCATCAATACGATGTTGACGCATTCTACCTCGAGTGCCACCGGCAAGCAAGGTTTTGCAGGTATTATGCAATATTATTGGTCCACCAATCAATATAAAATCTGGTTTACCCAATCTTTAGTCACTAAAGATTTCAATCCTGATCTGGGATTCGTGTCGCGAAGTGATGTGTTGAGTTTTTCGCCGGGTATGAACTGGTATTACAGAGGGGATAAATTACCGTTTAAAAAGATGATCCGCGCTTTTGAACCAGGCTTTCTGCCGGAATTTTATTACCAAGCATCGACCGGCAAGCTCATTGAGCGGCTTTATTACTTTTTCCCGTTCTGGCTTAACTTTCAAAACGGGGGTTACCTGGGTTATTCCATCAATCCGATCTTTCAACACCTGACCGAACCCTTTGAGCCACTGGGTGTTACGATTAGCGAAGGCGATTATCATTATTTTCAACAGCAAATCTGGGCGAGTACCGATCCTTCTAAAATCCTGAATTTACGCGTTATTTACACCTGGGGTGAATATTTTGACGGAAAACTAAATTCCGGCGACTGGCAATTACAATTTGCACCTATTCCGCATTTTTCACTCATTGGTCGTTTCAATCGCAATCGGTTTAAAAATGTTGGCATTACCAATGCCGCTACAACCGTTGATTTATATAGCATCGAAGGGCGTTTTGCCTTGAATCCGCGCCTGCAATTAATCGGATTTTTTCAAAGTAATTCCGAGAATAATTCCAGCAATTATAATATTCGATTATCCTGGGAATATCAGCCTTTATCCTATGTTTACTTAGTTTTTAATCATCGTGGATTTGATACGCTACAGCGCGAGAAGCGCACGGAAGATCATGTAATTGCAAAATTGAGCTATTTAAAGCAGTTTTAGCATAAAAAGACTAAATAAAACCCAAATTATGATATATTTTTATTAAAAATTTTTACAAAAACTTAATGAAGCGAGATAAATTTAATGTTATCTCGCTTCATACGTGCTCACGAATCCCGCTGTGCGTCATTCACCCGGAAGGACACCTGGCAGTTAACACCGTAGCTCAACCGACCGCCGTCTTTTACATGTACTTTCATTTCCTTTACATACACCGAGTCAATATCGCGCACTGTTTTGGAAACTTCATTGACCACATTGCGAATGGCTTCATCAAATCCTTGGTCAGACGCGCCGATTACTTCTATCACTTTTACAATTGCCATAATATGATATTTTGAGGTAAGAAAAAAAGATGATTCAACAATGAAACGAATCAGGCGTTGAGATGTTAGAAAAATGGATCAATTATTATTAATAATGAATGATTGGATTATTTTATGATAATTTCCTAATTTGCTGATAATTAAATGATAATCAAGTTTTTTTACCCGAAGTAAATGTATTTAAATTAGAAAAAATGCTTATTTTGACTTCCAACTGTAGCACAAATTATTACCATGCAAAACAACACTTTTTTACTCTATGGTGCCAATGGTTACACCGGTTATGTAACGGCGCGAATGGCTAAAGATTATGGGCTTACGCCAATACTCGCCGGACGAAATGAAACGGAAATTGTAAAAATTGCCCAAGCATTACAGCTGGATTATTTAGTTTTTGATTTAAAAGATACCGAAAAATTACATGCGGCACTAAATAAAGTTTCGGTGGTACTAAATGACGCCGGTCCTTTTAAATATACCGCCCAACCCATGATTGAGGCTTGCCTCACAACACAAACGCATTATCTTGATATCACGGGCGAGATTGAAATCTTTCAACTGGCACATCATTATGATACTCAAGCTAAACAAGCGAATATCATGTTAATGCCGGGCACCGGATTTGATGTGGTGCCGACCGATTGTATTGCCAAATTATTACATGAGCAGTTACCCGATGCCACACATTTAGAGCTGGCATTTGATACCAGGGGCGACGCGCTGTCGAAAGGCACGACTTACACAGCAATTGAAAGCCTGGGCGCAGGCGGCTTGGTACGCGAAAATGGAAAATTAGTGCCAAAACCACTGGGGCACAAAGGTAAAACCATTGATTTTGGTGTAAAGCAATCATTTGTGATTACGATTCCCTGGGGCGATGTTTACACGGCATATCATAGTACAGGTATTCCTAATATTGAAGTTTATACCGGCATGAAAAAATCGTTTTATTATATGCTGAAATTTCAATTTTTATATAATTGGTTATTAAAATTATCATTTGTAAAAAATTATTTAAAAAAGCAGGTTGATAAAATGCCCGATGGGCCCACCGAAAAGCAGTTAGAACAGGGTAAATCATTCGTCTGGGGAAAAGTAAGTAATAATAAAGGTGAATCGGCAAAAGCCTTATTACATTTACCTTCTACGAAAAAACTGACCGCAATTGCCAGCTTAGCCATTGTAAAACAAGTACTTGCAGGCAATTTTAAAGCGGGTTATCAAACGCCTTCGCAGGTGTACGGTGGCGCATTTATTTTTACTTTAGCTGGCGTAGAAAGCATAAAAATTTGATATAATGATATAATATTCGTTTTTATGAGTACCGATTTACAAAATAAACAAGTTGTAAAACATTACATCGAAACGATTGTAAATACTGGAAATATTGATAAAATTGCTGATTTTATAGCCCCTGATTATGAGGAAGTTTACAACAACCAGCGTTATCAACTCGGCATAGATGGGGCGAAGGAACATATTATTGGCGTTAGAAAAACGTATCCTGATCTGCATCTTTCTATCGAACAACAAATTGCCGAGGGCGAATGGGTGGCAACTTGTTACACGATGCGCGGTACCCACGCCGGAGAATGGATGAATATTCAGCCGACCGGAAAGAGGATCGAAGTGACAGGCGTCAATATTGATCGGGTGAAAGACGGAAAGATCGTGGAGCATGGCGGTGCCGCAAACCTTTTTGA
Source organism: Saprospiraceae bacterium (assembly GCA_046314415.1). GTDB lineage: Bacteria > Bacteroidota > Bacteroidia > Chitinophagales > Saprospiraceae > JADJNW01. The sequence goes on along the minus strand of JBKBWT010000140.1, from coordinate 5,327 downwards.
GGCATTCCTGGGCATTGAAGTGATACAATTCGTAAATAAAATGTAGGATCAGTAAGTTTTAATATTCAGCACATATTAGGATAAAAAACTGCAAAACAGCTACTTAAAAATAAATTTAATGCATAATATTATATTGCGTAATGCTACGATAAATGATTTGGCATTGTTACAATATTGGGACGAGCAGCCGCATACTATCGAATCAGACCCCAATGATGACTGGGAATGGGAAGTTGAATTAAATCACTTTCCACCCTGGCGCGAGCAGTTGGTCGCCGAATTGGACGGTCGCCCCATCGGTTTCATCCAAATTATTGATCCGGAGGAGGAGGAGTCGCATTATTGGGGCGAAGTTGCGCCCAATTTACGGGCAATCGACATTTGGATCGGCGAAGCCAGTGATTTAGGGCGCGGTTACGGTACGGTGATGATGCAGCTAGCGATTGAACGGTGCTTTGCAAATCCTGCGGTGACGGCTATTTTAATTGATCCCTTGGAAAGCAATGTAAAAGCGCAGCGTTTTTATGAACGCTTGGGCTTTCAATTTGTAGAAAAAAGAACTTTTAATGAAGATGAATGCCGGGTGTATCGCTTGGAGCGGCAAGACTGGGTAAATCAGCATCCTATTTCAGGTTCCACGCGCACCTAACTCAATGACTTCCAGGTCTTTAATTTTACTTTCTGCTAAAGTAAAGCGCACCAGGGTTTTTATTTTGTGAAAGCCTTCATTGCCGCAAGCGCCGGGATTAATGTGTAGTAAATGAAATTGAGGATCGGGCATAATTTTTAATATATGCGAGTGTCCACAGATAAATAACTTGGGTGCATTTTGCAATAGTAATTCGCGCACGCGCTTTTGATATTTACCAGGATACCCGCCGATATGCGTCATCCATACATCCACCCCTTCACAGACAAAGCGCAAATCGAGCGGGTAACGCACGCGCAACGCCGCGCCGTCAATGTTGCCGTACACCGCCCGAAAGGGTTTGAAAGCTTCCAAGGCATCCGCCACTTCGGTATTGCCAATATCACCGGCATGCCAGATTTCATCGCATTCGGCAAAATAGTCGAACACCTTGGTATCCAGGAAGCTATGCGTATCCGAAAGTAAACCAATACGGGTCACGATGTGGTAATTTGGTGTTGAAGTTTTATAGTGTTTTGGTGTTATTGTGTTTTAGTGTTATGGTGCGGGGTTTTATTCGATTTTGAATACAATTTTGCCAAATTGCTCGCCTTTATCCATACGGGCAAAAGCAGCGGGCGCATTAGCAATATCATAAACCGAGTCTATGACCGGCACAATTTGATATTCATTTACCAATTGCATCATATTAACAAACTCCTCATCTGTTGCCATGGTGCTGCCGTGAATGGACAATTGTTTCCAGAAAATCATTTGCGGACTCAGGTTAGGAATTTTCCCCAAAGTGCCGCCATATACGACTATCCGACCACCGGGATTACAAAGTTTGGGAAAAGCCGTAAAACCCGCGCCACCCGCACTGTCCAGAATAATGTCAAATCCTTCGGTTTGTTGTAATAATTGTTTATCCCAATCGGCATTTTTATAATTGGCACCGCCGCTGGCACCTAATGCCATTGCTTTTTCCAGTTTTTCATCGGCACTGGATGTAACAAAAACCCGCGCCCCAATTGCCAAAGCAAATTGTAAAATGAACAATGCGACGCCTCCGCCAATGCCTGTGATTAATACCGTATCGCCTGGTTTAACCTGAGCTTTGGTAAACAAAGCCCGATACGCCGTCATACCCGCAAGCGGCAGCGCCGCCGCCTGTTCCCAGGTCAAATGGGCAGGTTTATCCACGAGTTTGCTGGTCGTCACGGCAATGTATTGCGCGAATGTACCTGGTTTTTTCGCACCAAGAATATGATAGGCTTTTGATTGAAAGGCAGCCTGATCGCCCCAATCATTATTAGGATTTATAATAACTTCGCGATCTTGATACGTTCCGGCTCCATCCGAACCCAAAATACAGGGAAATATTACACCCGGATATAAATCTTGCGTAATAAAAACGTCGCGGTGATTGAGCGCAGCCGTTTTCAACTTGATCACCACTTCGCCTTCACCCGCCTTGGGGTCGGGCACATCCGTGTATTGCAGCGCAGCGCCTTTTTCGGGTAGCAGGAGGGCTTTCATAAAAATTTAAAATATTATAAAATTCGTAAAAAAAGATAACCCATACTAAATGACCACACCCAGTCTCTTTGTCCTGCTCAATCGCTCAATCCATAAACTCATCCAGGTTTTCAACGGGCGCTTTAATGGAAACGGGTCGTTCGGCAGTCGGTCTTTTCCAATGAATTTTCTGATCTAAATCATAATTTTCCAGGCGATTATGATAATAATATAATAATTTAAAATTACCACTCACCAATTCTTTCTCTTTATTAAAATATAAAGGTTTTTTCAAATGATAATTACCCATGCGCTTGATACCGTCTTTCACCAAATGCTCAGTGTCCCAATTGATCTGCTCAGAGAGTTGAATATCACCGCGTTGTGCCATATCATTTAAAACCGCTTTCAGTTGATTGATGACTTCGTATAAAGTCGGCAAGGAAAATTTATAATCTTCCGTCGGCAGGCGCAGCACACCGTACAAATCGAGCTTGCTATTTTCGTTTTTCAATATTTCAAACGCCGCAAATGCCACTAAATGACTACTTAATACGACATTATCCTTATGATATCGTTCGACAATCTTCTCGGATAGAATCTTCGTGTATTCGCCTTCCCGCTGCGGATTTTCCACGACTTGCCCATCGGTCATAAAGTAAGAACGGGTATCAATTTTATTACCATACTTATCATAACTGTCGCCGTTGGCGTCCACATGATTGCCCATGACATCGAGCGGTTGCCCGAAAGTGACCGTAATGTCGTTGCTTTCCGCAAAAAATTTCCAGGCAAACTTGAGTACTTTCCACGGACTCTTAAAATCGTCTTTGGATTTGATATAACGCTCCTTGCCAATGATGCGCAATTGCTGTTCGATCAAAAACGGCGCTTCCAGCACAAAATGATACCCCAATACCAAAGGCACCACAAACACTTTGCGATCAGAACCTTGCTCATACAAAGCCCGCTGTGCTTCTACCACTGTGCCGAGTAAGCCCAATTTTAATTTCGTTTCGAGCGTACCCGCCCGCGAACGCGTACCACCGGGAAAGAAAAGACTGTTTACCCCGCGCAGGATGGACAGCGTGGACATGTTTTTCAGGGTTTCCAGGTAAATCGGGTTTTTCTTGCGCCGATCTACACGATAAGCCCCCAGGCGATTCATGAAATACGCAGCAATACCGGTATTATATAAATTCAGACCGGCTCCATACGCAAAGGATGGCAATCCTGCAAAGGTGTCCATCGCGTAGCCCACCAGAATAGAATCCAAATTGCTGAAGTGTGTTGGCACAATCACCACCGTTCCTTTTTCAAACAAGCCCCGTACCGCATCAATCTGCCCCTTTACCAGCATGCGATCACTCAGTCGGTGTTTGCTGCCAAAAATACTCTTCCCTGCTGCCGTATTGAGCAGACGCGTGAAGAACAGGGTAAGAAATTTGCGGGCAAAAAGGAAAGTAGAGATTTTAAAAGTACCAACAATCTCCTCGGCGTAACGATTGACAATCTGCCGCAGAATTTCCTGATTCGTTTTGGCAGACTCCATGCTCTGCTTGTCGGGCGAGCCGTTCAGAATCATGTTTTGAATACGGTTCCAGAACTGCCGCTCATTCGGCGGGTCCACTTTCCAGGGCTCTTCTTTGATGCGAATGCGCTCCATGTACATCGTCTTCGCAATGATGTCGGTCACTTGGGCGTTCGGTTTCCGACTATAATACTTCAGCGTATAATCTTCCAGTTCATTGACAAAATTCCGGCGATCTTCGCTCAGTTTATAAATGGGCCAATCCTCAATATTGGGGAAAATGTGTGGATAAAATGTACTTTTTTCGCTCATGTTTTTGTGTTGTCAGATTCGTGTTGGGTTTTCTAGTATAACTGGTTTATAAGTTAGCAGTTATTTATTAATTGGGGATTCGTTATTAGAGTAATGATGATATAAAATTTACCAAATTATAGACTATTTTTTACCTTTTCATTTACCTGATGTATAAAATCGAGGATTTCAGTACGTCCCCAGCCGCGATTGGCGGAGGTG
>JBKBWT010000140.1:0-1127 GCA_046314415.1 Saprospiraceae bacterium | reverse complement strand
CTTCGATATTGTGCTGGCGCTCCTCGTCTTTGAGGCGATCCGTCTTCGTATAACAAATGACGAATGGCAATTGCATCTCCCCTAACTGATTAATGAACTCCACATCACTTTGTTGGGGCGCTACATTCGCATCAATGAGCACGAAGGCACACTGCAAGGTTTCCCGTTTAGACAAATAGCCTCGCGTCATCCTTTCCCACTGATGGCGTTTTGTTTTAGAAATCTGTGCATACCCATAGCCGGGCAAGTCCACCAAATACCAGTCTTCATTGATCAGGTAATAATTCAGCATCTGCGTCTTGCCAGGTTTGGCAGAGGTATGCGCCAGGTCTTTGCGCTGACACAACATATTGATGAGCGAAGATTTGCCCACATTCGAGCGCCCGATGAACGCGTATTCCGGCAGCCCGTCGCGCGGTGCCTGCGCCTCGCTGGGAAAGCTCCCCTTGTACAATGCACTTTTGACCTCCATACCTGCAAATGTAAATAGAAAGCAGGCAATCACCGAAAGTTTTTTCAAACCGCAGATAAAGTGCAGCCCTCTTTACCGCCATGCGTCCCCGCCGTCCCTATTGTGGTAGCAAGTCGTCGGGCGTCCGCGCAAGTTATTTGTCTATCCACGCAGGTTTATCATAGCTCCGTGTAAGTTTGTTGTGCGCCCGCATAAAATCATCGTCCTTCCGCGTAAGTTCTTTGTGCCTCCGCGCTAATTATTTATCCATCCGCGCAAGTTCTTCGTAGCTCCGCGTAAAATCATCGTGCGTCTGCTCAAGTTTGTTGTCTATCCGCGCAAGTTTATCGTGGCTCCGCGTAAATTTATTATGCTTCCGCGTAAGTTCATCGTGCGTCTGTTCAAGTTCATTATGCCTCCGCGTAAAAGCATTGTAGCTCCGCGCAGTTTTATCATAGCTCTGCGTAAGTTTGTTGTGGTTCCGCGCTAATTGAAGATGCGTCTGTGTAAAATTATTGTAGCGCTGTACAATTTAAAGATGCGTCTGCGCGACTTTAATAAATAGACTTGCGTCAAATTGATTATCAGCATATTAAAAAATTCCAAAGACCGGCACAAATACCCAATATCATATCCATATCATATTGGTGCTTCATTCTGATTTGGTTGTAAATAA
>JBKBWT010000139.1:0-15267 GCA_046314415.1 Saprospiraceae bacterium | reverse complement strand
TTTATTAACCGATTGTAAAAAACGCTCAAAACTAAATGGTTTTAGTAAATAATCCACCGCATGTAAATCAAATGCTTCCACGGCATAATCAGCATATGCGGTTGTAAATATTGTGAGCGGCGGATTTTTCAAGGTTTTTAATAAATTATTTCCACTCAGGGTCGGCATTTGAATATCCAGGAAAAGCAGGTCAACCGGCGTTTGTTGCAATAAATCCAGGGCTTTTATCGGTGATTTTACCTTGTCCACAATTTCCAGGTCCGGCACTTGGTTGGCGAATTCTTCTAATAAATTGAGCGCCAGGTATTCATCATCTACTAATAATGTTTTTATCATAAATGCTAGGATTTATTTACAGATGTAATGTCAAATCCACCAGAAATTGATCTTTCTGGCGCTCAATTATTAATTGATGCTGATCTTTGTACTTCATTTCCAGACGTTTACGAATATTTTCCAGCCCTACACCTCCTACTTTATCTTTTTGCAGATCCTGGTCATTTTTGGTATTAATCGTCTGAAAATGTAAAATATTATTATCCATTACTAAATCAATTTTTATAAATGCGTGCATATTCGTATCAAAATCGCAATGTTTAAAACAGTTTTCTACAATAGGAATTAAAATCATCGGCTCAATTTTAATAAAATTTAGATTTCCCTTTACCGTAAAATTAATAGCAAGCGAAGTCTCACTTTTCATTTGGAATAAATGTATAAATTCCTGGATATGTTCTACTTCCCGCTTTAATTCCACCTGTTCGGCTTTACCGTCGTAAATAACATAGCGTAATAAATTGGAAAGTTTTAATACCATTTCCGCCGTTTTGTCGGATTTGGTTACTGCCAAAGCATAAATATTATTCAACGTATTAAATAAAAAATGAGGGTTGATTTGGGCACGTAAAAACTGCAGTTGTGCTTCTTTTTGCTCGTTGATAATGGCGAGGTTGCGTTGCTCGTTGCGGTAACGATTGTACAAAATCTGATAGAAAATGCTCAAAATCAATACACTAAGATTGGTGATTGCTGCTCCGATGCCCCAACCTTGTCGTTCTTCCAGCACAATGACTTCCTTACGTATATCAGGAAATAACATATTTATTTCAGTACGTAATAAAGTAGCAGCAAGAAATAAGCAAAGTAAAAAAATGCCATAGCGCAGGTAATCTCTTTTTTCTAAATAGCGATTAATCAATATAAAATTGATATAAAATATAAGCGCCATGGGCACAACATTAGCAAAACTGCGCAGTAAACTTATTTCAAAAGTTAAAAATCGCGTAAATATTAGCGCATGTACTAATATGAATAAGGTCCAAATGCCGAGATGCAGCAGCAGCTCCAGCCGATGGTTTTGTATTTTTTCCTGTGTGGTCATTCTTATAAAATAAATAAATGTAAAATTACAGACAATTAAATAAATAAAGCGGGTTATTTCAACCAACGGTGCTTTATGCCCTACGATTGGTAGCGCAGGAAAAACCATTTGTAAAAATACGTTCTGATTGCCAGCTTGCTTCGCATTTATATGCGCTTAATAAACCAACCAGATGCTGATTTTACAAGTCATTAAAGGGAAATCATCAATGTAATTATAATGGAAAAACTTCGCTGCCTGTTGATTGACCACGATCGAAATGCCCGCGACCTGCTGCGACATCATATTGAAAAAATACCCAATTTATATCTGGTAAATACATTCGCTCACCCGATGGAGGCAATATTTTATTTACAATCACATCCTGTTGATATAATATTCATGGATTTTGCCCTGCCGGAACTAAATGGAAGTGAATTATTACAATTATTAAATCCTAAGCCATTGGTTATTTTTACAACAGCACACTCCGAGTATGCCTTGCAGGGCTTTCAATTGGATGCCGTTGATTTTTTATTAAAACCCATTGATTTTCAAGGCTTATTAAGAGCCGTTAATAAAGCAATCCGAATTTTTCATTCCTTAAAAACGCCTTATTACACTGAGACAAAAAAATCAGAACAACATTATTTAGTATTAAAATCGAATCGGCGCTTTCATCGCATTGCTACTGAAAATATTATTTACATCCAAGGTATGAAAGAATACGCAGCTATTTACTTAAAGGATCATAGTCGGCTTTTATTTTTACATTCCTTACGCAATCTGGAAACCCTCCTACCGGTTGGGTATTTTACACGCATTCACAAATCTTATATTGTAGCAAATGATAAGATAACCGCGCTGGAAGGCAGCACGCTTTATTTAGGAGATGTAAAGATTCCGGTGGGAGAAAGCTATAAAGATCGGGTGCTTGAGCAGTTATTTAGTTGATTTTATAGTGTTATAGTGTAATAGTGTTATAGTGTAATAGTGTGCCCTAACACCAAAACACTATAACACCAAAACACCAATATACTCAAACACCTTAAAACCATCGCACTAAACATTAATCATCTTCGTTATATTCATCCATCGGTTTAAATTCCCACAAGTCATCAAGTCGAGTGCCACCGGCATTACCGGTTGTAACAAACATTCGACCATTGATTACAAAACTCACCGCATTGATGCGTACGGTGCCTTCAAGCCCGGTTTTTTCTTCCCATACATCGGCAGCAGCATCATATTCCCAGACCGAGCCGAGCGAAGTCCCATTAGAACCGGTCATAATATAACCCAATCCATTCATACCCGCCGCCACTGCACCACTGCGATAAACGGCATAATCATCGTCTTCATCAATATTGGTCTTCTCGGTCCATTGCATCGTTGCCGGATCAAATTCCCAAAGATCATACACATACGAGCCATTATTACGTCCGGTTGTTACATATGCTTTATTATTTAGTAAAAAAGCAACGGCTTCTTCGCGTTTGGCGCCGCCCAGACTCACAATTTGCGTCCATTTATTATTAGCCGGATCATATTCATAAAAATCTTTTAGCCAATTGCCATCATATCCGGTGCCGATGTAGCCTTTATTATTAATTGCAAAACCAACAGCATTATAGCGCGCAGTACCCATAAAATCTGCCTTGCGCGTCCATTGCTGCCCTGCCGGAGCAGCCGGATCAAATTCCCAGAAATCATTTAGTTCTTCCACCGGCAAATCACGGTTATACCCGGTGCCGATGTAACCTTTATTGCCAATACTAAATGCCACGGCGGCTCGCCGAGGTACGCCGGGAAAGGAATCTACGCGTTGCCAGAAATCAAGCGCCGGATCATAGCGCCAAAAATCACGCAGGTCATCTTCGCCATCATAACCCAAGCCTACGTAGGCATAATTGCCAATGGTAAAACTAACCGCGTTGGAGCGCGGAATGCCCTCAAAATCAGAGCGTCGGATCCAGTTGCCCAGCGTTTCGTCTTCTTCGTCGCTACCCAGGTCGCAAGCGGTGATTATGGGTAATGTAATAATAACCCAGGCAAGTAGTAAATACAGTCGTGTCATTTTAATGCGCTTTTAATTATTTTAATAGTTTTTATAATGATTTGAAAAAATACTAACTTTATTAAATGGAAATTAAATAAACTTTGAGTCGCATTTTATTGCGATGATTGCTGTCCCCAATCGATAAATGACTCAAGCTATTCTGAAAATTATTGGAAGGGGTTAATAACAGGGCATTTTTATTATTTTTTGTAATGAGGAGTTGTGTTTTTATAAAATTGGTAATATCCATTTCATAATAAGTGTCCCGGTCGAATTCATGGTCCGTGCGCAACAGGGCAGTAAAGGTGCTGCCGACCGACTGATTGTCTTCGTCCACCCAATAAGCCGTGAGCGAAGCGGGAAGTGGCGTATTCTTATTATTGTAATAATCGGTAGGATAAAATTCGAGCACCGCTTTTGATATTAAAAAATCATTATTAACCTGTATCATATCTTTTAAATATGGAATATCAATACGCGTAGTGATGCCAATGCCGCTTTGTATAAATGCCTCATTATTAGTTTGTAGAGAAGAAATTGGATGGTCGAATGCTTGTAAATCCGCCAGGACAGAATGCTTGCGAGCGCTGCTAATCTGATTATAATAAATCCCATTTCCCATTGGAAAAACCAGGGTTTGCTGTTGCACCGGCAAGCTTTCGTCGTTGCGATAATAAAGCTGCAATTCAGCAGTAGGACTGAAGCCCAATATCGCGCCGCTTTGTTTTTGGTCGGGGATAATGACCAGTCCTTTTAAATATTCTTGAAATTTTTCTGCGTTTGATAATGATTCTGAGTTATTTGTAGCCAAATCAAAAATCGCTTTGCCCAGGCGGTCGCTTAATCTGATTTCCAGATTGCCCCTCCTGCCCGGGCGTGCGTAAAATATCCGCTCCGCGAGCGGTACTTGGTCAAAACTTAGAATCGTAGTGTTAAACAAGGTTGTATCATCATCCGGTATGGCGATTTCTTCTAATACTTCGTGGATATATAATGTTTGTAACTGACTGGTATCATAATAAGAATAACCATCATATTTTAAAACCAATGTAATAGAATCATAAAAAGCATGAGTTTCATCAAGATAATAGGATTTATTATCTGCAAAACCCAGTTGAAAGTAAGCGGAGGCACTTATTTTACCCAATTTTACATCTTCATGATATCCTACCAGCAACCTGCCGGTATTGCGCGTCGGAATGCTGTCATAAATGACGGAGGAAGCCGTCAGCGAAAGCGTATCCACGATCTCAAGATCAAATGATTCATCAGGAAAAAAGCTGGCGCCCAGTTCCTGTGGTTCATTGCAGCGGGAAAAAAGCGCCAGGCAGCATAGCCCCAGTGTAAAGTAGTAGATTGTTTTCAAGGTTGTGAGCATTTTATTTTTGCATAGGGTGGTGCAATTTGCCACGAAAGGTTGCTTGCGGAAATGCGCTTTTCAACGAATGCCTTTTTTGGCGGTACGAATCCCGGCAAAGCTTGATTTTATTGCCTTTTAGGGCATTCGTATAAGATTTACGCTGGTTGATGGGGATAAAAAAACGATTGGTTGAATGCTGTAAAAAACCATACAACGCCTAAAGCAATCATATCGCTCTTTCTGCGATATTTAATTCTATTTTACACATTTTATATTCCATATAATGAAGATAATCTATACTATCTTTTTCATTTTCAGTGGTTTATATACTTTTGCACAAAGTAGCGCCTCGCTTTATTCAGCGTACGGTATCGGTAATATTTACTCCCCGGCAGTGGGGATTTTAGATGGATTGGGTGGTGCCGGGATCGGACTGCGCTCGCCCCATTTTGTCAATACGGTCAATCCTGCGGCGAATGTTTTTATGCAGGCACCGGCTACAATGATGTTGGATGCCGGACTTTACACGGAAGCGGCTTATGCACGTAATAATGAAGCCCGTTCTTTACAAGGCGGCGGGGGCTTATCTCATTTGGTTTTATGGCTACAGCCCAATAAATACTGGGGTACTACGCTGGGATTAATGCCATTTAGCGAAGTAAATTATAATATAAAAGCCGACCGATATAATGAAATTTTGAGTGCAAATTATGATGTCACCTATCAAGGTTCCGGGGGATTAAATCGTCTTTTTTGGAGCAATGCCTTTCAGCCGTTGAAGAATGTATCGGTGGGCGTCAATCTCTCATTTTTGTTTGGCAGCATTGAGCGGGCGGAAAATTTTATTACCAATGCCGATCTCGACGCGTTTTCTACCATTACCAAAACCAATTTTGCCGACGTGTTAGTCGATTTGGGTTTACAATATGGATTTCGGATACATGGCAATCAACTGGTGCTGGGGGCTACGTTTCAACCCGGCAGTAAGGTCGCTTCTGCTGAAAATAGCGAGCTGCGCCGTGCCAATGGTGAAGTGCTGACCGCCGAGACCCAATCGGACGATATTTACCAATTGCCCTTGCGTGCAGGCTTGGGGATATCATGGAATGCAAAAAGATTATTATTAAGCTCGGATATTACATTTGAGCAATGGTCCACTACGCAATTGAATACGGATAATGACCTTCATAATACTGTAAAATGTGCGCTTGGCGCCGAATGGTCGCTGGCGGAGCGCAGTTATTTATTTTATCAAAAACCATTATTATTACGTACCGGCTTTTTTATACAAAATCATCACCAAACGGTGGAAGGCAATACATTTCCGCTCTGGGGCTTTTCTGTGGGTGCCTCCCTGCCGATTCGGCGCAAGCTGCACCATTTAAGTATGAATTATAGTTTTCGGCAGCGCGGCACTAAAAATGATGACTTATTATTAGAATCTATCCATCGTTTTACGCTGAATATCAACCTAAGAGATATCTGGTTCCAAAAAAAGCGATTTAATTAAAAAACTATTTTTAATACTTCATTTTAATAAAATGACCATTCATTGAAATGTAATAACCGTTGGTTGAATGAATTTTTTGCTGTGCCATTTTTGAATGTTCTTTGTAATATCAAAACGAAATTATTCATTCATTATTTAAAAAATTACATTTCAATGAAACACCAAGGTAAAATCTGGCAAAACATGATGTTGAGTTTGGCTATTATTATAGGTGCTGGTAGCCTGACCGCCTGTAACCAAAGTGAAAATGCAGCAACGAACCTCAGCAATGAAGAAGTGGCGATTGTCCTTGAAGGGGCATTGTCCAATGGTACACAAGGGATTAGCAGCGAAGTGAACGATCTTATTTTACTCACGCAGCAGTATGCACAGAAAAGCGTTACCAATCAGTATTGTGGTCAATCTTTCGATTCCACGGTGGTGCGCAATATAGATGAAACCCGTATAACTGCTTCTTATACAGCGACTTGGAAATGGAAAGTCAATTGTAATAATTTGCGCATTCCGACATCGCTTGATTTTAATCGCACCAGCAACGGTACTTACGCAACTGCGCGCATCAGTTCCGACGATAACGCCGGCAGCAATTGGTCCATCGGTAATTTACTCACGGGCACTGCTTACACGCTCAATGGCACGTACACGCGCGAAGGCAGCCAAACCACTACGATACGGAATCAAAATTCATTTACTTCTCAAGTAAATATTAGCGTCAATTCTTTAAGTGTAAATAAAAATACCCTGCGAATTGATAGCGGAACCGCCACTTTTACCCTCAGCGGCAGCGGCACGGATGGTAATAATTTCTCCTATCAGGGGAACATTGTTTTCAACGGCAATGGTTCGGCTACTGTCACCATCAACGGCGAAACGTTTGATATTCAACTGTAAATAAATCAAAACTGGAGGTCAGATTTCAAAATATCCCATTGATTTTTGACCTCCCCAACATCGCATATCTAATATCCCAATATCATATTCATCCTTTATTCTTTCATTATTCATTCTTTCATCATTTATTTAATGAGTATGTATTATTTGATCGAAAAATTTGGGCTGTTAAATGGCTATATGATGGGCGCCTTGTTCGTGTTTTTACGTTACACGTTTTTTGCAGGCGTAACTTTTATGATTTTTTATGTAATATGGAAAAAATATTTCATAAAATTTAAAATTCAAACCAAATTTCCGAATGCCCGGCGCATATTACACGAAATTCAGCATTCCGCTTATACGGCACTGGTTTTTGCGCTGATGGGCGTGGGCATTTATTTCCTGAAAAGCGCTGGCTATACGCAACTGTATAATGATATAAATGAATTTGGCTGGTTTTATTTAGTAGGGTCGTTCTTTTTTCTTACATTTTTACACGATACTTATTTCTATTGGACGCATCGATTGATGCACCACCCTAAAATTTTTCCTTTATTACACAAAGTACATCATATATCAAATAATCCTACGCCATTTGCTGCTTTGTCTTTCCATCCTTTGGAGGCAATTGTAGAAATTGGTATTGTGCCGGTAGCGGTTTTATTCATACCGTTTCATCCTTTGATTTTATTATTATTTGCTACCTGGTCTTTATTTTTTAATGTAATGGGACATCTAGGATATGAATTATTTCCGCAAGGTTTTGTACATCATCCCATTTTAAAATGGTTAAATACTTCCACCCATCATAATATGCACCATTCCCGATCAAATTGTAATTATGGCTTATATTATAATTTCTGGGATACCGTGATGGGCACGAATGCTCCGGATTATAAAACAACTTTTGACGATATAAAATTGATGCAAAAATTTTAATAATAATGTAAAATCACTCGACTGACATGAAAAAAATATTATTTATTGGCTTGATTCTTACGATGTTACAAAATGCGCATGCGCAAAAATTAGGAACATTGCCACCATTTACCGATTGGTACGAAAATCCGCTGGGCTTTCATCCACTTAATTTGCACACGGGCAACGGTATTATCATTCCGGCGATTGCGGCAACTGCCTGTTTACTACTTACTAAAAAAGATACGACCTTAGTAAATAAAATTTCATTTTATTCAAATAGCGGCATTTCGCACGGTTATTATTTACCAAAAACGACAATGTATCAAAATAATACCGGGTTTTTTATTCATTTACGTAAATGGTTACATATCGGCGCTGAGTTTACCGTGTATCACCCCCGCGACGGATTCAATGATACCTGGGGGTTCGGCGTTCGTCCGATGGTGCGATTTTTACCAATTCAAAAAGATTCATATCGAATATTTTTTGAATCTGGCGCAGGATTGATGTATTTCCTAAAAGAATTTCCGCAACCTACCAGCGGCTATGGCGAATTTTCCGAGCCGCGCACCGGCACCCGCTGGAACGGCACGCCCAAGTACGGAGTTGGTGCAGAAGTGAATGTAAATCAATCACTTGCATTGAATTTTGGCGTGCAGCATGTCCATGTTTCCAATGGGAATACCTGGGGTAAGGAGCGCAATCCGGGGCATGATAGCAATGGATTTTATATTGGATTTGCTTATCGCCCTATGCAGTAAATGTATATAATGGATTTGATAATTTATTGTGACTTTATTTACTTTTTACTAGGTTTTATGATGTGAAAAATAATTTTTATTCACTTTAAAAGCTGAAAAAATCATGAAGTTTATAACCACCATTCTTATTATATTCTTTTCATTTTCATTCATTTCGGCGCAAACGCCAGAAAATCCGGGCACACCGGAAGAACGCGCCGAAAAAATGACCAGTGAAATGTACAAGCAACTTCCGCTAACCGAGGCACAACTGCCGGCGATTACAGCGCTGAATTTAAAATATGCAAAAATTATTCAATCGGAAGTGTTGGATCAAGATTTGAATAGCTGGGCGAAATATAATAAGTCTATGAAAATCAATAAGAAAAAGGAAGCAGAACTCAAGCCTTTGTTGTCGGAAGCACAGTGGAAAAATTATGAAAAATTAAAATCAGAAGCGATCAATAAAGCCTGGAGCCGCATTTTTTAGTGTAAATAGAAATATTTTAAAAAAAAAGCCAAGCTCTTTGCGACAAGCGAGGGGCTTTTGCGTTTTAGCAAAAACCCTTCACTTAATATGGAAAATACCAATCAAATGAACATCACGGAAACCTATCGGATTACGGAATTGCTGCGGCGCACGTTCGATGGCGAACCTTGGTACGGACCTTCGGTCATGGATACTTTATCGGACGTAACACTGGAAGAAACCTTGAATCAACTGCCTGATAGTCATACGGTTGCAGAGTTAGTAGAACACATGATTGCCTGGCGTACTTTTGCGATCAAACGCTTGCAAGGGGATACCGAATTTGATGTCAACCAGGAAGCTAGTTTTGTAAAGATTTCGGCGATGACCAGCGAGTTATGGCGCGATATGCTGCAACGCCTGCAGCAAACGCAGGAAGCATTACTGCAAATTTTGTCGCAGATTTCGGATGAAAAACTGGCGCAAATAGTTGCCGGGCGGGATTATACTTTTGATCGCTTATTACATGGCGTGATTCATCATGATATTTATCATTCCGGGCAGATCGTATTACTACGTAAAATGTAGATAGAGATTATTATAAGAGTGCGGTGTATTAATATTAATACGCTGCACTTATTAATTTATTCTTGAAGGGTTGCCCAATTTATGATAAGCTTGCCAAATTATCTCCAGGTCTTTTGTTACTTCATAATCTTTGGCGTATAAAAAATTCAGCCGCTGTGTAGTCGGTTCGTTCAAATTCTTCACCGAAAGCGCATGTAAAGGCGTGATAACCCCCGGTTTTATCCTGGGCAAATTTGTTAAAGCTTTCGTTTGGGCGTAGCCCACCCAGCTTTTTTTACCGATGAATACCTGTAATAAATTATTAAAAAATGCACCAAAATTTTTAATAAAAAAGACCTGAAAGGGTAGGGTAGTAAATAAAAACAGGCAAAATATTACATCGAAGGTGCGTTTACTACGACGCTGGCGGGGTTCTGCAATTTGAAAACGAATATCAATGGTATATAATTCTCCCGAAGTATCTTTTGAACTGCTGCCGATAATACTTAAACTTTCCGCCGGTAAAATTTTATATTCAATGCCGGTGCCCAGGCGCGTCATCCAATGCATAATCTGCTGAGCAGCAATGTCTTTGGAGCAAAAAATAATTTCCTCAATTTTATAAATATGCACTACCTCCGCCAATTGTTCTATATTACTCAGGAAAATTTTAGCATCATAAGCGCCATTCGGTGCGACCACGCCGATTAAATTTTTATGTACCTGCGCCTGTTGTAATAATTTTTCCACCCGCTCACGCTCTGATTGTGAGCCAACTATGATTAAATTTTTAGTTTTTTCACTGCCAATATTAAAATTATGATATTTTATAAAATGTAATAATAAACGCAAGGAAACGGTACTTGCAACCGCCCAAACCGTACCCATTACAATGAGTGCCCGCGACGAGCGATATTGCAAATCGAGAAACCCATAAACCGCTGCAATTAAAATGGTACCCACCAGCAATCCACGCACCAGCCGCCGGATATTACTCGTGTCATCATAACCACCGCTGAAATAAACCGTTGTTAACCAAATAAAAATGTACAAAGGATAATTAAAATATAATAAAGCGTCATCGAAATGATTTGCCGTTTTGTAATAATATAATTCCCAGAAAATTTTTAGTCCGTATAAGCCGGCATAAATTATAATTACATCTAAAATGGGTAACTTTATTTTTTTTAATACATTGGAAATCAAGGTGATAAATGCCCGAAAGTAAATAGCTGCTTGCAACATTAATACGAATAAACGCGCCTCCCGCCCCTGAAAATGCTTTTTCGCAAAAATAATCATCGCCTGGTAAAAAACGCGAACGTAATTTAAACTGCCTTTCTTCGTGCTTTCGCCTTTATAATGTATAATAGTCGTATCCGGAAAGTAATAATTTTTATAACCGGCTTTAATAATTCGGTACGATAAGTCAATATCTTCGCCATACATGAAGAATGTTTCATCGAGTAAGCCGATTTTATTTAGTACCGAGCGACGCAGCAGCATAAAAGCTCCCGCTAATACCTCCACTTCATGAATATCATATTCAGGTAAATAACCCAAATGATATTCATTAAATAATTTCGACTTTGGAAATAAAGAAGACAAACCAAAAGTTTTACAAAAAGCTGCCCAAGGCGAGGGAAATCCGCGCTTGCTCTCCGGCAAAAATTTCCCTGACCCATCAATCATGCGTACGCCCAGCCCGCCCGCCTGAGGATTGGCGTCCATAAATGCGATACATTTTTCAAACGTATCTTCTTCTACAACCGTATCAGGATTTAATAATAATACGTATTCACCTGAAGATAAATGAATTGCCTGGTTATTGGCTTTAGAAAAACCGGTATTTTCTTTATTGATAATTAACTTTACTTCCGGGAATTTTTCCTGCACCATCTGCACCGAATCATCGACCGAGTTGTTGTCAACCACCCACACTTCTGCCTCCCAAGCCCCCGAAGCCCCCCTTCCGTCCTCCCCAAGGGGGGATATTGCCTTCCGCACCGAAAGCAGCGCCTGCTCCAGGAAGTATTTGACGTTGTAATTGACAATGATGATGGAGAGTTTCACAAGGAATTAAGATATGCGAGATAATTTATTTTTAAGATAAGCAACAGCGGCGCCACAGAAAGGCTCAAACCGGTTGTCTTTTCTTTCTGACCAAAATTTGATTTCTTTTAGTAAATCACTTTTTGACCAATTTTGACCAGATTTCCTTTTATATTTAATTTGCATACGTTTGCTTGCCGTATCAATGATACGTTTTCGTTCTTGCACCAGTTCTTCAATATTTAGTTTTAAAACGTCATTTAAATCTTTATTAATTTGTTGATTGGCAGATTTGATTTCCCCATTGGAAGAATATTGAATGAAGGTCTCACAAGCAGCATTACGAGGGTCAATATTTAGCAATTCATTGCCTCTACTTTTATCACAATGATGTAAATGTTTGGGGCGACCGGTATTACCATTACAAACTCCCAACATATTTGAAAATATCATAGACAACTCCCGATTTACACTCTGTGGAATGTAATGTTCGATATTTGTTCTATATAAATAAATTTTATTTCCTTGATTTTCAACTTCTTCCATGCCTTCTTCAATTCTTTTCATGCAGTAAGCGCAAATGTATCCTTGCTCCATAAGCAAAGCTGTTCTGATGTCTTCTTTATTACAATCATCATAATTCGATCCGCTCGTTGCGCGATGTTTTATTAATGAGCGGGGTTCATTTTCTGGGAGTTTCTGAATATATTTCATGGATTATTAATTCGTCAAAAACTCTAAGTGCATATCGGCACGGATTAATTCAGGATCATCTGCGCCATATTTTTCTTTCATTTTTTCCAAAGTTGCTTTTGCTTCTTCTACTCGTTCAGGATCATCAATTAACGCATAAAGTTTTCTGAATTCATTTTCGACTTCTGGCTGTCTTTCTTCAACACCAAATGTTTGATATAATATGGAGTTAATATCTCGCCCATAAGTATGGGGCGTTTTTTCTACCAATTTAAAATCTTCCAAAATAAAGATGTTTTCACGCTTGACCGTACTTAGCACAACGGGTGAATGTGTCGTTATAATAAACTGAATATTCGGAAATGTATTTGTTAATAAAGGCACAATTTTACGCTGCCAGCCGGGGTGTAAATGCAATTCGATTTCGTCGATGAGGACAACGCCTTCACCTTGTAGAGGATCATCCAAATCCGGATTGGCAATGCTCAAGCGCCGCGCAATATCGCCAACCATTGCAAACATTAAGCGCTCGCCGTGCGATAGATTGGAAATGGATAATTTTTCGCCGTTCTTTTCAACGATGAGTTCTTCCTGGGGTTGGCGTTGTACGCGGGGATTTTTAAAATTGGGTAAAAAAATATTAATTGCTTTACGGACGGCTTCTAATTCTTTGGAACGAAATTTAGAATTATCTGTAAATCTAATTTGCTCATTTTCGGAATCTTCGATGCTTCTAAACCATTGAAAAAAAGCATCAAAATCTATTTCTCTTGATAATGCTTGTCTGAAAGCATCAGCAGGTTGAATGTTTCCAAGGTTAATAGGATTTAAATTGGGATTATCTTTAACAAATCTGTCTGTTGGATAGAAGAAAGAAATTGGAGTGTTTTTTTTAAATTTTTCTCGTGGATTTCTAGCATCGTCCCATGTAGAATTTATTATCTTACCTTCCTGTGGAGAATCAATTTTTGTTTGACCTATCTTTAAAATTTTAAGATCTACTTTAAATATTCCAAGTATTTCGTTAATTATTTCTGCTACAATTTCAGCTTCATTATATTCTTTTCTTATATTCTTAGCATTCCGATGTTTTTGAAATTCAGTAAACTCGTGTGAATATTTTACTTCAAACATTGAATCAAAAAATTTTTGAATAATATTCACAATTGCCTCCAACACACTCGTCTTTCCCGCGCCATTCACGCCCACGAATACCGCCACATTATTAGGCGCTTCCGGGAAGTTGATGGTCAATTCCTCGAAGCCCCGAAAATTTTTTAATTCCAATCGCTTGATTCTCATGTAGCCGCTGCTTTGGTATAAGATGTAAAGATAAGCATTATTAACGGAAGTCGGAAGGGGGAGGTCGGAAGCCGGACACCTTGAACCCATTCAACTTTTGAACACTTGACCTACAAATCACCCCATCACCCTATCCTCCTATCACCCGTTTGACAGCTTCCGTTCCATCAATCTTAATAAACTCGAAGACTTGGGTGCAATAATAATCTCAATGCGTTGATTTTGGGCGCGCCCTTCTTTGGTTTCGTTGGAGGCGCGGGGCAGAAATTCGCTGCGACCAACAGCAGACACCTGGTTTGCCACTATATCATAGCCTTTGGTGAGTACGCGGGCGACCGCGGTGGCTTGATCCGAACTCAGCGCCCAGTTATCGGTGATGGCGCGGTTTTTGGGTTTTGAGTTGTCGGTATGTCCTTCCACGGTGATGGTGATATTGGGATTGCCGCCGAGCAGCGGTGCCAGGCGTTGCAGTACTTCCATGCCATTGCGGCTGATACGGACGCTGTTGGGATCGAATAAACGCAAGCTGGGAATGACCACAATTTGCTGATCCTCTTTATATTCTATCTTGATACCGTCGGTGCGGTAGAATTGCATCGTGGTATCAATCTTCGTAAATAAGTCCTTTAGCCCGGCGCTGCGCTCCTGTACGGATTTTTGCAAGTCGTTGAAAATCTGCTCTTTCTGCGCTAATGCCGCGGAACGGGTTTCCAAATCTTTTTGCAATGCCTGAATTTGTGAAGAAGAGGAGTTGGAAAGATTGGAAATCCGACTCTTCAACTGGGTATTTTCCATGGTCAATTGCTCATTGACGTATTCCAAGCGTCCAACTTGTCGGTTCAAGTTTGCAACTTGAGTGGTCAAGCTATCACTGCGGTTTTTTGCATCATTCAACTCCGTGCGCAAGGTCGCTTCGCGTGCTTCCGCAAGTCGGCGCGCATCCAACTCAGCCGTGAATTTCTTTTTGCCGACACAGCTACTTAATAGCAATGTAATAATTGCAAAAGCTATGATGTGTTTCATTGTCTTTTTATTGGAATATTGGAAAAATGGAATACTGGAATGTAAGAAGGGATTCCAATATTCCATTTTCCATTTACAAAAATTAATTCAAGCGAAAGCTTGAAGAACCGAGGATGCCAAAATCCGCATAAACCGTCGCCACATACGTACCCGGCTTGAGCTTTTCTTCAATCGGGTAGGTGAACGACAGGCGTTGCGCGGCGCCCAAATCTACCTCTTTCGCCTGTTGCGCAACGATTTCCAGCGGCGTACCGTTGGGCGTAGGGATACTGGCTTTGGCGTTGGTGCCGGAATTGGGCAGCAATGCACCATTCACATCGGTGAGCACCAGATATAAC
>JBKBWT010000138.1:10233-15393 GCA_046314415.1 Saprospiraceae bacterium | reverse complement strand
GATTATTTACAACCAAATCAGAATGAAGCGCCAATATGATATGGATATGATATTGGGTATTTGTGCCGGTCTTTGGAATTTTTTAATATGCTGATAATCAATTTGACGCAAGTCTATTAAAATTAGCTTAATCTTTATTGTTTCAGCACTTTCAACACCTTTACATCGGTATTACTATCGCGTATTTTAATAAAATACGTACCAGCCGGTAAATTCGTAAAATCAATTTCCTGGCGTTGCACATCGGTCGGCGGCGACAGGGTACGCAAAACGGTACCATTAGTATTGATAATCTGCAAGTTAACATCATCATTCAGCGGCTCCGCAAATTCTATGATCAATTGGTTAGTTACCGGATTCGGGTAAACCCGTAGCTGCTCATATTGATAGCCTGGCGAAGCGATATTTTGAGCGTCGAGGCTTATGATTGCACTTGTAGGTAGTTCGGTAGGTTCTATTGCCGGATTAATCGTATTATTATCATTGGTAGGTAAATCACTGCATAAGGTACTGACATTAATGCGTTTATATATGGTAACTACACAATTTTCCTGTGCAACCGTCAAACTGATTGTAAATATGCCAAATGACGAGAAACTTACCCGCGGCGATGCCCCCTGCGCATAACGGGGTGAAGCGGCGGGACCAAAGTCCCAGGTAAAATTGGCTGGAGCCCCAATGGTAGGCGTATGGAAGGTCGTAGGCATATTCGCACAGATCAAAGCTGGTGCTTCAATTTTTGCAACTACCTGATTACCAACCTCTATTTTGATAATATTGGTTTCAATGAACGGGCAGTAAGCTCGACGGGTACAGCGTACAAAGTAGGTTGTTTCGTAAACGGTGCCTGGGTCGTAATCTTTGGAAGTAGCGCCTTCAATAGGTTCCCAGTGAATGTTATTAAACGGTCCGCCTACCGTACTTTTCATCCATTGATATTCGATTGTCCCTGAGCCACCAGTTGCACCGGAAAGTTCGACAATTGGCGCTGCATCTGCTCCGGGTCCGCACAAGTATTGGTGATGTCCAATTTTACCGGCATAGGTTAAATTGGCACAAAGGTCTGTTGCACAAGTCGTTGTACAGCCATTGGCATCGGTGACCGTGACGCTGTATATGCCGTTAGGGGCATTATTGCTTTCATTGGTGGTAGTGCCGGTATTCCATCGGTAGGTATAAGGTGCCCTGCCACCGGTGACAATCACTTTGGCGGTGTTGCCACTTACTTGAATGGCACAAGTCGGTGCAGTAGGCTGTCCAATGACGATCGTATCAATGGCGCTACACCCATTTGCATCGGTCGCCGTAACGCGATAAGTACCTGGTAGTGTGATATTTATACAAGCAGTTGTCGCTCCTGTACTCCATTTATAACTGTTATAACCTGTGCTGACGCATAATCTTGCCGGATTTCCCGAACAGTCTAGTGGGTCACCAATAATAGCGCAAGTGGGCGGGGGATTGACCGTCACCGTTTTTCTGCAAACATTGCTGCAACCATCATTACTTGTTACGGTGACCCGATAATTACCCGGTTCGCTCACGGTGATACAACGGCTGGTCTGCCCCGTACTCCAGCGATAAGCAGCATTGCCCGAATTAGCGCACAATTGTGTGGTGCCATCGGCACAACTCAGGTTATTGCCGGTGATTTCACACGATGGGAAAGGACGGGTAATGGTTCTGCTACAGGTTGTTTGACATCCATTATTATTAGTTACCGTAATCCTGTAAGTTCCGGGTTCATCAATAGTAATGCATCGACTTGTTTGCCCGTTACTCCATCGGTAAGCCGCAAAACCAGCCGCAGCGCATATTTGAGTAGAACCACCGTTGCACTCCAGATTATCCCCAATAATAGAACAATCAGGCGCAGCGGTTTCATTGATAATTCTGCTACATACACTGGCACAACCACTGCTGTTGGTAATCGTAACCCGGAAAGTGCCATTATGCGTAACTTCAATGCATCGGGTTGTTTCACCCGTGCTCCACTGATAACCTGCATACCCTGAACTCGCGCATAATTCTATGGCACCATCTGCACAAATCGAGCCTTCGCGGCTGATCGCGCAATCGGGTCTTGCCGCCGCCGTCACATTTTTGCTGCATTCAGTGCGTTCACCATTTTGATTTACCACAGTAACGCTATAAGTACCTGAATTACTTACAGTAATACATTGCGACATTTCACCGGTGCTCCACCAATAAAATGCACAATCTGCCGGGGCGCACAATTGCGTAGTGCCATCAGAACAAACGGCACTATTGCCGGTAATCGAACAAGTGGCGGTAGAACCGCCTTGTCCAAATAATAGCATAGGAAGTAAAGCCAGTAGAAGCGCTGTAGCTTTACGGAGTAGGTTTGGATTCATTTAGTAGGATTTTTTAATTAAATAATTATTATACCATAATATCAAAATTTTAAATTTTGTAAATAGAAGTGTAAAATTGGCACATAAAAGATCGGTATCCGGAATAGGAGTGTACGTAAATATTGTAATGCTAGTCAAAACATTATAATATCCAATCATTAAAACCCTGGTTGTAGCAAACTACCGCTTGAAACGCTTTTCTTTTAGAAAAGCCTCGATAAACCATGCGGTATTACCCAGCGAAGTCAGGATGTCAGTTACAGATAAGTAGATGGTACCTGTTTGTCCATAGCAATGGCGTTTATATTTATGTAAAATATAAATAGAAAAAGATCTGAAATAAATTGTAAGAAATAAAAATATGATTGAACCAGCTATACTGGTAAATATACAGTTATCAATGGAGGTTTTTGTTAATATTAGGTTGGAACGATTACGTCAGGCAGATGTTCACAAGTGAACACAATAAATACAAAATAATTTTTACTAAAATAAAAATCACGAATTAAATCTTTATAAATTCATAAATAGCTATAAAATTACCATAAACGTTTAATCAATATATTTAATTTGATCTTACCAAATAATAAGAATATTTTGAATTGTTGGCAGTGCATTAGTGATTAAGCAAAGTAAGAATGTTTAACGGTTGAAATCCGCTTACTTATTTCAAACTTGTTACAAGCGCATGTACTCCAGCTATTTTTGTGTGCCCCACACGCCGCATTGCCATACATGTAAAAAGCAGCGGTTACTAGCGTCTTGCTCAAAGCGTCAAAAGACACATCAGCTTGAGGCTAAACTACAAGCCGGAAAGTGCGGTTAAAATTTTATAGAAATAAGTAAGAAAGTATAAGATGCTAATTAGGAAGGAATTATAAGTGGTCCCACTTGGGCTCGAACCAAGGACCCTCTGATTATGAGTCAGATGCTCTAACCGACTGAGCTATGGGACCAGTAAGGGTTTTCGCTTCACTTGCTTTGCATTCCGTAAACAATCCGTAAACAAAGCTGTGCAAAACTACAATTTTTTCTCCAAAATGGTTCAGGATGATTTCTGATTTTTGCGGAATAAGCTATTATTGACATCTGAATTTTAAGCTGCCTAGTTTTTACCTTGTAATTTTGTAGTGCATCGTTATGGACAACTTTGAAAAGTAATTCGTAAACAAAACTTTCAAGATGATGCAAAAGCGATCCGTTGTTTGGAAGTTGATAACTGTGTTTTACTGCCTTATCAGCTTATTTAGCTTGTATGTTTTTGGGATATTATTATCTCACTCCCTGCTTAGTGGAAATCCACCGGAGTGGATGCAAAACCGTTACAGTCCTGATGCTGATTTGGTGTATCTGATGTTCACACTTTGTAGCGCAGGAGTGTCCCTTATTTTTGGATATTACCTGTTTCTCCCCCGGTCATCTTGACCGGCTTTTTTAAAAATCGAAGGCACAAAACCCTCGATAAGAGAATGATGCTACTTTGCTTTCTTCCTTTTCTCAACATTTTCCAGATATTCTTTATTCGCACCTTCCATCCAACCTTCGTCTCGACCTCGGAGAAATCCAGTTTTATAGACAATGAAGATGGATAGTAAGAATACCAAGATAATCCCAATGAGGTGAAAAATGGTCATACACATAAGGCAGCGATTTTTGTTTTCACTACCTTATTATTCTCCCTTTACACAAAATCAACCGATTCCCCTTTCAGGTTTTCCCAATGCTCAGAAAAGGTTGGATTATCTAATACTTCCATACTTTTGAATAAAAAGTGATCGGGCATTTTTACAAAAGACTTTTCTGCCTGTATTCTTTCCAAAACCGCATTTTTGGTACTGGTAAATTCAAAAACGGACAATACCCGATGCGATTTACTACCCATGTTGTATTGCTTGCTGGGTGTTCCCATTGCAATTGCTTGGGCATGTTTTTTGAGTTGTTGGATGACCCTAGCGGAATCTTTTCCATCGTGCATTTCAAATAGATAAAGAAATTGGTTACTTGCACTACTGATCGTAAATACGCCATCTGCAATCAAATAATCTGCTCCTAGTAAATCAATTTTTGTTTTAGCTCTCAAATTTTTGTCTTTGCGATTGTTCCCCACTTTATCAAAATAGGTATCAAAGAAATCTAATGTGTACGCTGATCCTTGAGTCCATTCATACAGTGCAATATGAAAATCAATCGTGTTTTTGCGATGCTTGTAATCCTTGTAAAATAGGGAACTATTACCAACAGGCATTTTTACCTGTGATTCATCTATTTTCATCAAATCGAGGATGGCGGCTTTTCCGTACTTGGTCAAGAAATAGACGTTTTCCAGCTTTCCTTCTTTAGGATGAAAACCAAAAGTAATGCGTTCAACCAGAGGTTTTTCCCTATTGACCAATGCTGCTACTTGTTTTCTGAGCCAAGCAATCTCCTTTTTGACTAGCCGGTGCAACTGAGAGGTAGATAAAAAGCGAAATCTCGCCAGCGCAAGGAGTACATTCACTTGAGTTTCATTCCACACTTGCATACTTTTCAGCATTAAAAATTAGGAAAGGCGGGGTCTAATGGTGGCTCTTCGTCTTTATCTTCTTTTTTATCATCCAAGTCATGGATTATAGCACCTGCTTTGATGTAATACCCAGACTCCTCTACAAAGTACCACAAAAGCTGCATTCTTTCTTCTTTGGTCATGTAAAACGGGCTATCCTGGTTCAACAACAAAGGCTTTGACCGCAGTAAAAATGGTTTTGTATTCCGGTCATCCTGCCGATTATGTACATAAAAACTATAA
>JBKBWT010000138.1:0-10223 GCA_046314415.1 Saprospiraceae bacterium | reverse complement strand
TTCCTGTATTCCGTGAAAACTGCTCATAGCTGTCTTTGTCATTCTTGCCCATTATTTTCACTGCTGTGTTGCTCATCACTAGATTTTCCATACCAGCACTCATTTTCTGCCCCATTGCTTGTTGAGAAAAAAACAGAAAAAGCTTGAATTTTCGCGCACCTGTTAATATTTCCTCAATACTTGGACTTAAAAAATACTGACACTCATCAATAAATAGAAAAGTAGGCATTCGCTCTTCCTTTTCTATGTCCACCCTTTTACGTGCAAGTCCTTGCAAATACGCTACAATCAAACGCCCATAAGCACTAGAAACCCGAACGCTGAGGCGTCCTTGCGCCAGATTGAACAGTAAAACCCGCCCTGCATCTATTGATTCCTGGAGATCAATCGTAGATTTACCACTGATTAATTGATGAAATTCCTCCAACGCCAGCAAATTCGTTAATCGAGTCATAATGGAAATCTTCGTCTGTCGGTATTCATTGAGTTTGAATTTAGTCTTGAAGAAATCGCGATGAATAGCCGAAGGGCTTTTTAATCCAAGTGCTACCAAATCTGCATTTTGCTGGTCATCCATAAACCGAACCAAGTGTTTAATATCAGCATCCGGTAGTCTTAGCACGGTAGCAATACACATGGTCAGCAGTAACTCCATTTGGAAAGAAAGGGTAGCATCTTGTAAAATTTCCATAAGTGCGGCAGTCAATTCCTGGGTCATCAGATTAATATTATCATCCGACTTATCTTTCACATCAAAAACGTTGATGACCGGCGTGTACTTCTGAGGGATTTTCAATTCCCGATGAATATAGGGATTGATGTAAATGATTCGGTCGCGATGTTTGGCATTCATAATAAAACCCAGGCATTCCGGGGAAATCTCGCCGTGTGGATCGATCAGCACGATGCTCCGATTGCGCTTTATGGCGCTGGAACGCTGCAAATCATACATAATCAGCTTCATCAACTCACTTTTGCCACTACCCGTTCCCCCGGTCAGGTAGGCGTGTTTTTCAAAAGCTGAAGTGGGCATATAAACTGGCATATGACATTTGGAAAGCGTTTGTATAATCGGTATCTGACGCTGCTCTAAAATATGCTCATAGGTTTGAACATCACCAGCATAAGAAGCTGTAAAGTTGAGCCGATCCACTTTATCCCGCAGTTGGAGGAAGGTAAATCCCCGAAAATGTTGATACTCATTTTCTTCAATGCCACCACTAAAGATCAGGCTGAACTCCGAAAACTTTAAACCCCGAATCATCCATAGTTTGGCATAGCTTTCATCGTTTTTATCAGTCTCAATAAGCAGGTTATCAATCACTTTGACCCAAATTTCCATTGCTTTTGCCAGTCCACCTTCAATATTTTTAGCTAGGGTATAACCAAAAGAGATGTTGTCATCTTCCTGATTTTTTGCATGAGGCGATGCACCGATCAGGGCATACATTTCCTCCAAAACCTTTTGGAGGATAGCTTTGTATAAGTCCTCGTAAGGGAACCCGTTAGGCAACATACAATGAATCTGTTAGATGATTGATAATCAGTAGCCTTAGAGCATATTTTTCAATTCAAAAATATCGAATTTCCTTCGATCTTTTTACTTTCTTCCATCCAATTTGACCTTTCCTCGCTCCTTCGTCCTTTTAGTCCTCTCTCGCTCGTCAAGCTCAAATTGTCTGTCCTTTCGTCCAATATCGAAATCTGGAAACTTCGCTATTTTCACTTTTAATAAGGCAAAAGCTGAAATCAAAGCCTTTTTATCCCTTTATATGCTTCTCTAAAGGGATGCAAACGAAAAGCACAAAGGGCGGGGAAATAAATTTTTAAGGGAGTAGATCAGATTTGCAAATAATATGCTACCATAGATCAAATTCTATATAATTTCATCCAATTCGTCTCAATTGTTTATCCCAAAGAGTGCTGAAATTCTTTCTTGAAATCTTTCCATTTGCGCTCTGGTATGTTAAGTTGTATTTTTACTTTACCTTTCTCTAAAAGACAGACATATTTTCGAGGAGAAGCATTTAGAATATGAGATTCTTTTAAATGTGCTCTGTGTGTGATATGCTTTTTACTAATCCGGTAGAAAAACTCTTTAGGAAGATTAGCTTCCATATCTGATAGATTCATAGAGACAGCTATTTTTCTACCATTTGAAAGAAATACAACACAATCGTTACCATCTGTTTCTATATAAACAATTTCATCGTAGGTAATTTGATAAAGACCATTTTGTACTCTTATAATGAACCGATCTTGGTTTTTCTTATCAAAAATAGCCTTGAATTTAAATAGACAAACTTCTAATAGTTTTTTGAAAACAGGTTTTTCCAAATAGAAAAAACGTTTACTAAAGCCACAAGCCTGAACAGCTTTCTCTATATACTCTTTATAATAAGCTGTAATAAATATAATTCCAAAATCCAAATTCCTTTTTTCCAATTCAATCAGCATGGGAAATACATCTTCTTCGCCATCTAAGCGAATGTCTAAAAAAACTAAATCAGGTTTGTGAAATAAAATTTCTTTTTCGGCTGCTTCGATTGTACTCACCTCTGCTAATACATTTATGAATGGATATTCCTTGAGTAATTCTTTCAGATCCTCTAGA
Organism: Saprospiraceae bacterium; assembly: GCA_046314415.1. GTDB lineage: Bacteria > Bacteroidota > Bacteroidia > Chitinophagales > Saprospiraceae > JADJNW01. Next base: position 7,609 of record JBKBWT010000138.1, on the reverse strand, counting down.
TGTCTTAGATCATCTTCAACAATAATGGAATCAATGTACATCATAATCAATGTTGTTGATATTTAGAATATAAGTGAATTTTTACCATTGTTCCTAGAGGGAAATTTAAATCGTCTTTTAAATCAATAATCCTTACGAAACCTTGAAAAACCGGATAGTTTTGATTCAACCACTCTAAAGTCTCCTGGATGATTCTGATACCATTGCCACTACTAATGATACTATTCTTACTGGCAGCCACTCTACCAATACCGTTATCCTCGATGGAAATGGAAATATCCGCTACATTTTGATTGATTAGAACTTTTATCTCTCCGCCTTTTTTTGCCTCTAAGCCATGTTTAACTGCATTGTTGACAAAAGTTTGAATTATGGTTTTTGGAACAAGTGCATCTAAATTTACATTGCTAGCTATTTGAACCGTTAACTTAATTCTGTTTTCAAATTTTATATTTTCCAACTCTACATAGGTTTCCACATATGCTATTTCCTCTGCCAGGGTTCGCATCATATTTTTATTGCCTTGAATGACAGGTCTTAACATCTGACCAATCCCGGCTATGAAATTTTTTTGTGCCGTACCAACTAAATCCGAAATGGAACGGAGTGCATTAAAAAAGAAGTGGGGTTCAACTTGATTATGTATATTTTCTAATTTTAATACGTCTAACTGGTGTTGAAGCTTTAAAAAGTTCTTCCGATGTCGATCACGTACTTTTTTAATTAACCATAAAACGAAAATGCCTATAATCAAAAGCCTCAATCTCAACAAACTCTTTATAATCGATCTTTCCCAAAAATTCGATGGATAGACCTCAATACTGATGCTTTTAGATTCGGAGCATCGCCCATACTTGCAGGCTTTGACAAGAAAAGTATATTGTTTAATGGATAAATTAGTGTAAGTCATAAATCTATGATTAGCTAAGGGAGACCAAGCTGTATCGTACCCCACTAGCTTGTATTGATACCGTATCTGGGATGGATTATTCTCATGGGTTGTTAGCCAGTGAAGTCTTATATGATTTTCTTTTGAATTTATTTTTATAAGAGAATCTTTATTAAATAGGAGATTAAATGACTTGGTTACTTCTCCATTAGAAAATTTAATTAACTCTAAATTTGACAAAAAAACAGAAGGTTTTAAAGTATCAAAAGTGGTTAATTGTTCGGAAAAAAGTCTAATAATATTATTACTGGTTGCTATCCAAACGGTTTTGTTTTTATCAACCAGGAAGGCATTTTGACCCACTTCACCTCCATCGTAACCACTGTCTTTATCAAAATAATGAAAGCGGGTCAAGCCTTTGTAATATGCTTTTAAATCTAAAATAAATAATTTATCTAATAACCCTACAATAAGGTAAGAAGAATCAATAGAAGTAATAAAGTTTATAGTTTCGGATAATTCTTGTTCGAGTACCGGCTGAGGCAATTCTTTTTTATAGTTATATAAAAGTAATCCATCATGAGTGCCGAACCACAAATTATCTTTATAATCCCGATGGATGGAAACAACACCACTTTTAATATCTTTCTTAGGATAAAAGTTTTTGAAATTACGTCCATCAAATTTACTTAATCCTCTATGGCTTGCTAACCAAAAATTTTCATTTTTATCTTTTTCTATAGCAATTATATATCTAAATCTTTCTATGTCTAACCCCTCCTTATTACCATAAAATTTGACAGTTTGATCTTGTTCTATTATTTTTAATCCATTAGTTCCAAGTAGTAACCTTTGGTTTGTAGTATCCTCATAAATATAAAGAACAGGTTTTTGATTTTCAGTGCCTTTTAATATATAAAAACCTTTTGTAGAATTATACGCTAAGATATTCGTCTCATCTGGAAATAGCACATCTCCTTTCGAGGTGGTTATACCACCCATATAAAAATATCTTTTATTTAGCTCCCCATTATAAGCAGGAGGATAGGTATAAGAATTATTTTTTAGCGCTGCTAATCCAAATCCATAAGAGGAAAACCACATCTCGCCATCTTTTCCTTCATTAATATCCCATACATATCTTAACATTCCTCTGTCTTTCGGATAATGTTGGAATGGGGAGCTTAAAAATTTAACAAGCCCTTCTTCCGTAGCAGCCCAAATATTATTACCTTTTGATAAAATGAAATCATTTACTCTATTTAGTTCAATTCCGGCATTTATCCAAACATTTTCTTGCTTCAGGAAAAATTCATTATAATCGACCACTAAAAAATTATTAAATCCTCTAATGAAGCAATTATCACAAGGAAATCGATCTATAAATGTAAAACTGTTATTTTTTTCTATTTTTAAAATGGTATTATCAATAGTAAGATATACTTCCGAATCCTTCCCTTTATGTATATGATAATTTAATTTACCTCTATTGAACGCCTGAATTAGATTTGTTTTTTTGTTTTTAATAGCATATATAGAAAAATTATTTAGTAGGTATGTTAATAAAAGTAATCTTTGACCATTCTTATCATAACATATATCAGAAACTTTTTCCTTTATATTTACTAATTTAATAGGGGCAGGCTTGATTCTGCCATTTAAATCCAATAAACCAAGTTGTAATCCAGATTTATCTGTATGTGTTGTAATCCAAAATTGGTTTATTTCAGGATCATACTCGATATTCTGAGGTATAAATTTATAATGATCAGAATCAAAATAATTAATCAAAGTGTCTCCGTCATATTTATAAATACCTTGATCGCTAGTAAACCAAATATGACCTTTCTTATCCTCATCAATATCTTTAATATAGTCTTTTGGAAAAATTGGATCGGTTTTATAGTTTATGAACTGTAAGCCATCGAATCGATTGATCCCTTCTTTGGTGCCAACCCAGATAAAGCCTTTAGAATCTTGAAAAATACTCATACACTGGGTCTGAGAAAGCCCATCTTGAATGGAATATAATTTATAAGGATAGTGATAAACAGGCAATTTACCACTTTGAGCTTCTAGTGCGAGAGTGAAAAGGAATACGAGCAGGTATGTTAAAAGTATTTTAGGTGTCATGTTGAAAAATAAGTTTTTTTTAAAAAATTGAAAAGTCCTGTCGAAGAAAGTATTATGAATGCATTATTTTCAGGGATAAAAGTGGACTTGATAAATGGAGATAATGAAAAACACCTGTAATAACAGGTGTTGCATGGAATTCTGCGACTAAGATTTCTTTTTGCGATAAACGGAAACAAATCCTTCTCTAAAGAACGAGCCTAAGTACTTGTGTTCAAAGTTTCCTTCTCCATAAGCTTGACGGGCATCATCAATCGTACCTAATCGCCAACCTAATAGCCGAGCCTTTAATTTAGGAAAATAATCTATTACGCCGACCAATAGGATAGCTACAATGACTAGGATAATAAAAGTTGTTTTCATATTTTAATTTTTATTTATTTATAATTTTTTATTTTTAGTTTTCAAGACTTGACACTTATAATGATAGCTGGTTAAATAGCATCATCAAATCCTAATAAGGTTCCAATTTTCAAATAAAACGACGGCTCCCAACGGGGCAAACTTGCAGATATCACTTCAACTCAGGCATCCATCCTGCTTTCTCAGTAGTTGGGTTTTACCTATTCCAAAAAATTAGAAATTGTGAGTAATATGAACGAATAGAGGTATGGAGATCAAATTTAAAGTACTTGCTTTTATGGGTTATGTTACTAAAACTGTATCGCCTTGATAACTAATGAGAATTAGCCAGGTAAACTATTTTTTAATCAATAAATCTATCAATCATGAAAAGGTTATTCTTTTTACTACTGTTTATTTCAACAACCTTACTTGTGTTTGTTGGATGTAATACGAACGAAACAGACGTTAAGCCTATTGAGAGCACTTATGATGAAGCGGAAATACAGAAGATCAAGGATTACATTTCTGAATACTATGGAATAAATAAGAAAGATTTAGAAATACAGGGAGATGAGATTATTTTTCAAGAGGATATAGCCTTCCCAATTGAAGGTTTTTGGGAAATTTATGGCAAAACAAATGATGTAAGTTATGGCAATCAAAATTTAGAAAAAAAGCATTACCGAGCAACTTTGGTTAGTACACCAAAACCTCCTCGATTGATAATAATTAATGTGTTATCAAGCACTCCTTCTTCTTGGTCTGACGCACTATACGATGCCAAAGATGAATGGAATATGTTGAATGGAAATGTTAGATTTTCTGTTCAATCTAGTAGCAGAGGCATGGCAAAAGCAATCAATATTAAAGGAGGCGATTTAAGAAATAGTAATACTCCTGCCCGTGCCTCCTTACCTTACGAAGGAGACCCAGGTCTTACTATAACTATTAATACGAAAGGGAGTTATTTAAAACCTGAAGAAAAAACTAAAACAATGGTTCACGAGATAGGACATACTATTGGGTTTTATCATACAGATGAAGGTACTGGCACTTTAATCACAAATGTATCAAAATCATGTAAAAACAACATTGATACGGCATCCGTGATGCGTCAAGGTCGAAAATCATGGGTTGATTTTTCTCCATGCGATAAACAAGCATTTGATGCGCTTTACTGATTTGTATTAACGTAAAGATTTTTAGATTAAAAAGCCATTCCATTATTGTAATGGAATGGCTTCCCTAAAATTAAAAATCATGAACAAAAAATCATATTCCCAAAATCATTATACAGAGTATCGGCTCTGGGATCGAATTGCCTTCGCTTTTGCCGGTACAGACAAGGATGCTTTGCGCTCCGGGGTCATTTCCCAAAAGGACGAAGATGAACAGAAACTGTTTGGATGGTCAGTGTTTCTGGCGGGATTGCTTACGTTTGGTAATGTCTATTTCTTAGGAATTTACGTCTGTAAAACGATGAATATTTCAGAAGATTATGCTACCCTGCCAGCTTTTGCCTGGGCTATTTTCATTATGGGAAATGATATGTCTCTTTTTAATGATGTGGATTTGAGGAAATTATGGGTGCGTATTCTTTTTTTGATCGCCAGCGCTGTTGTATTTTCTTATGGAAGTCAGTTGAAGATAGCAAATAATAAAATCGAAGATTTCATTTACCAGGAAGTTGCCGAACATAATATGGCTTTAGAAAATAAAGTAATGGATGTTCGGCAAAGTTATGAGGAAAAAATTCAGCAGGTTGAAAAGGAGCTAAAAGAAGCCTCTGCTAATGGAAATGACTGGGTAAGAGCAAATGGTACTTACATTATGGAACTGCGCAGACAAAAGGCTCGACTGATAGCTACAAAGGATAGCATGGTGCAAGTAACCCAATTAATGAATGAAAAACTGGTGCGCAAACCTGACTTATCGGTCTATAACCGAATCGTGGTTTATCAAGAGCATTTTTGGTTGAAGCATATTCTTGGAATGATTGTTGGAATTGTGATTTTGATTTTTGAAGGAGCGCCTATTTTTATAAGGCTTAGAAACCAGGATTCCGATTACCTCTACTACAATTATTTCAAAAGAAAAATGAGCCGGGCGGAATGGCGAATTGTTACGCTAGATCAAAAAGTGAAACTCTACCACAGCGCTGAAAGGATCGTTCGGCAGCGTTTTGCGAAAGAAGAAGAATCATTTGAAGATAATTCCCAGAATACTCAAGGGAACGCCGATTCCAACAATGAAGCCAATCATTCAAATGGTCAAAAGGTAGAGCAGAAACAACCAGAGTTATTCCCGCGATTGGATTTGGATAACCTTTTAAAGTCATAGCTATCATGTCCATTGGAATAATTATTGCAGGTTTGCTCTGTCTGATCCTGTTTCTTGCCGCTTCGATGCCCTCTTCCCGCAGAGGGCATCGGGCTTTAGAGCGTCAGCAGGAACAAGATGCTACGAATTGTTCTTTTGCCGACTTATTTAATGTGATTTTAAATCGGGATAGTGAAGTTTACTTCTCTCAACAGCGCGAAAAAACACGTATTGAAGAGGCACTTTGGGGCTTGAAAAAAGAGGCGACAGATGTGGCAGTTGGCAAACGATTGAACGAACAGGATAAAGCAGAAAATGATTTTGATCGAAAAATGATCGAGGACACCAACCGCCAAAATATTCGGGAAATTGATATTACACGGAAAATAGCCTTACACGAAGTGGATAAAGCCGCCGAAGAAGTCAAACGACAACAGTTTATGTTGCATCTGGATAAAAGCTTCTGGAAAATCGCACAGGCAGAAAAAGAACTGGCAATGGCAGAATACTTTTTCAAAAAATACCGCACTTTGGAGATCAAAGAAATTCAACTGATTCACAAAGAGAATCGATTGGAACTCAAGCGAGATCGGGACTATCTGGCAAACTTGTGGGACAAGGCAGAAATTAAGGAACATAGGATACAGTTACGGGAAGATGCCCTCAAACTACTCACCCGCGAAGGGGTTCTCAAAGTCAGAGAGAGTGAATACAAGTTTTTGGAGCTAAAAGCGCTAAAATACCTGGGATATGCCTCCATGGATGAATATTACGAACGACTGCGCACCCTTGATAACCTTTCCCGGCAGTATGGATATAATTCCGTTACTAATTTTGGGGCAAACATGCTGGAATATGGCGAACTCCGAGACTTGAGAAACTATAAGAATAAATATTTGGATTTAAAAGCAGCCTTGGAAGCGGCAAAGGAAGATTCTGAACAAAAGAAATTGACCTAGTTTTAACTAGCTAAACCCCGGTTTTTTTGCTTGCAAGATTCGATTGAAAAAATACAACCAGCTTACCTTTATCTTTTGTTAGCCAGTACCATGAAAAAGTACCTGCTACTCTCCTTAACGGATGGAAAAGTGTATCCACAAAACCAGATTAAGGAACTGAAAGATCACGTCCGAAAAGTAATTGCCCTTTAAAAAAAGGAGGGAGGGGAAGAAAATCCCCCCTTGAGCACTAGAAAATTTCCTCATGCTCCAACGTGTCTCGAATCGCCTGCTGGTGGTGCAGCTTTTTCAACGTGAGTGCCTCCTCCAGACTGTCGGTAGAAGTTCCGATGTCCACTACAACCTGCCCTTGCTGATCCTTCCATCACCCAAGGGTCACATTGTCGTAAAACAAGGCGTAAAATCTCACCTGACAGGCTAGTAAACGCAAAGACCACTCGCCGTTGTGGGTAAAAGCTACGACATACCTCCTGGCATGGCTTCCTACGATCAACTCGGTGAATCCTGAAAGGTCAACCCTAGCCAGAATTTCCGCAATCTTCTCCTCCAACTCCATTGTACTTTAAAAAGAAGTAAAAACGTGCTTCCTTCAAAGCACGATTCAAATTACAAAAAAGCTGGAAATAAAGCAATGTACCTGGCTTTAAAAGGTTTTAAAAATTTGTAAAGCATTTTAAAAAGGAAAGGAAAATCACATGAACAAACTATGTCATATTAAGAAGACGAGCAATAAATTAGTAAAAAAGGGGAAGGCTGGCGCTTACCTGCTAATGCCACATTCAAGATGGAACAACCCAAAACGAGCAGCAAAAGAAAAGTTTTCAATTTTGTTTTAAAGAGTCAGCTTAGGAAGCACAAAATGGGTGAGGCGTCCCAGATGTCCTGCCAGCCGAAATCCTACGCCCCACCCATGCTACGGTGGCGTGTAATGCACGAACATTATCACCACACACCAATAGCTACA
>JBKBWT010000137.1:9955-15570 GCA_046314415.1 Saprospiraceae bacterium | reverse complement strand
TAACAGAACTTCGTTACCTTTAACTAACTTTTTAATTCTTTTTTTGCCATAGCTTATTCATTGCTAATCTCTAAGCTATGGCTTTTTTTTCTCTTTTGCACTTTTGTCACTGTACTGAGGTTTGGAACGTAAAATTTTACCCTTCGAGGCTAAAAATTTGATCTCGCAACCTAAAATGTTGGCAAAAATGTACCGGCGTGCTTTAGCCGCCGATGTAAGAAGTAGGGGGGCGACTAAAGCTCGCCCGTACAACGGAACAGGCGCGAGCCGGGAGGTGTCACCCCGCTGGGGTTTCATAAAATGGAATGCTTGTTTTGCTATGGCATCGCCATCCCTTTGGGATAATTATATCGCCCCGTTCCATAGGAATCCCTTTGGGACTGGGGCTTTGGGTGAATAAAGATTAAAAATTGGATAACCTATTCAATCAAAAGCTGCGCCCGAAAACCCGTAGGGTTGTCCGAATTATAGCAAATGCCGTAATGATAGGTGGGGAAACCCTGCAAGGGTGCCACTTTTATCTGAACCAGGATGGTTATGATTTTTTTGATGGGCGGGATGGTGCACGGAGCAATCATAGTCATCATAAGCATCAAAAAAATCACGGTTCAGACAAGCACCGGACGCAGGTGCGGTGAAAGGCGAGGAGACTGGGACTAAACTAAAGGTGAGCTTTATGAAAAAATTGAGTAAAGGAAATAAAATAATCATTGGAATAGGAATATGCATTTTTATTTATGGCGGCGTAAATAGGTATTTGATTGATTATCATGGCATACGGGCAGAAGGGAGAATTATTTATATACGTACCTCTAAATCCATAAGGGTAGAGTATGTTAATGCGGAGCATCAGATATGTGTGTGCGTAGCACCATGGCAGGTTGCAAGGGATTTTAAGATGGGAAAGAAGATTAATATTAAATATAATCCATACGATGGCAGTAAATGTAGGGTGGTAGATTGATAATCATACTCACCAGACGCAGTCTGGCGGGAGCGTGGGCGCAGTCCGGCGCAAGCTTAGTGTGAGACTCGGATCAGACTTAAAGAATGTAAAAAATGATAAAAATTGGAAGCGGATATTATCTATCAAATCCAATGCCTTATGAAGACTGGATTGGTGGCAATAAAATAGAAGGTGTAATTTTTTCTGGCTACTTTTTTATAGACGAGCGTAGGGTAGCATGGATCCTCAAATCTTTTGAATTAAAGAATTTACCAGAAACGGTGTTTTTTTCAAGAGATGCTTTTATGACAAGTAATAGAATCGGAATTTATAAAAGTGAGGGCGATTTATTAACTATAACACTTGACGCAGAGAGCGCTTTTGTAGTGAAAGAAGATTTCAAAATAGTTTCGCCTGATGTAATAACACGTAACGAGAATATTTATACTTATAAAGATTGGGATTAAAAATAAATAATAATCACCGGACACAGTCCGGCGCGAGCGCGGGGTAATAGAAAATTTACATTATGAATAAATGGATATTTAGAGCTATAATATTGTGCATTTTGATAATAGTAATGGTCACTTCCTGTAATTTAAAATTTAGAGAAGATGATTATTATTTTATACCGGCGTATCGTATGGAAACATTGGACAATGGAAAGATAATAACCTATTCAGCAACCAGATATTCTGTTCGGAATTACTGGATTCATAAAAAGCAATTTGAAAAAGAAGCTTTGACCATTGTATGTAATGAAATTAATGATAGTATTCCAGTTACGCTTTTAGATGTTGCATTCCAGGCAGGAAAGGAAAATGATGCATTCAATAAAGCTATCTGTACTTATAGATGGTCGATTGAAAATCCAGATTCCATAAAGGTTTCAAAAGGAAAAGGTGCAGAATATATTATTGAAATGATTCCTTTTAATTGTGTATTCAATGAAAAGTATAAAATGATAAATGATGTAAAATAATCACCGGACGCAGTCCGGCGCGAGCGTGGAGTTAGCTCGATTTCTTAACCTGAAAATAACCAAATGAAGACGAAAAAAGGTAAAAAGATCGTCTCGGTGAAACCCTACAAAAAGAAGGATGGAACCAAGGTGAAACGGCACCGTCGATCGACACCTAATTAAGGAGGCGATTTAGAAAAAGAGCTACTCGTTTTTCGGTGAGTAGCTCAATTCAAATTCATAATGACAAATAATTACCGGACGTAGTCCGGCGCTAACGTAGATTAAATACTATTTTTAAAACCATTTGAAAATATAAAAATCATGAAACTATACTCCGAAAGAAATGCTGAACCTATAGAGATTTATTTTTACAGCAACATTCCTACGAAATTTAGAAATCAAATTATAATGATTTGGGAGAAGGTTTTTGATAAAAATATTTCATCAAAGCATCAGGAAGAAATTTTTTGGAATGAGATAGAAAAAAGATTAATAGAAGCTCATGGGCATAGAGGAGTACTTGTTGATAGAACTGGATTTTTAGAGAGAAGGAAGTCAGCTAAATTAGAGGTGCAAGATTATTTTTTAAAACTAGAAGATGTACATCAAATATTAGATATTATTGAGTTAGTTTTTAAATTATTTGAAGTGGTATTAAAGCAACCCCATTTTTATAGTACGTATTCTTGGGATCATGTAATCGGATTACTAAATGAAAGGTTTCAACAATATAGTTTAGGTTATAGATTTGAATCAGGGATAATTATAAAGATTGATAATGATTTAAATCATCAAGAAATAACAAAGCCTGTTTTGAATTTATTACATGATCCAAAGTTTTCTAACGCTAATGAGGAATACTTAAGAGCACACGAACATTTTAAATACTCAAGATTTCCTGAATGCTTAAATGAATGTTTAAAAGCACTCGAAACGACAATGAAAATTATATGCTCATTAAAAAAATGGACATATGATAATGATAAAGACACTTCCAAAAAATTATTTGAAATCTGCTTTACTAATAATTTAATTCCTCATTATTTACAGAATCACTTTTCAGGGTTAAGATGTACCTTGGAAGGTGGAGTTCCAACCCTTAGAAATAGAAAAGGTGGACATGGACAAGGAGTTACCAAAAATGTTGTTCCAGAATATTTTGCTTCCTATATGTTGAATTTAACAGGTACATCTATCAAATTTTTAATAGAAGCATATAAAGATACTCTTAAATAATAAAAATATTGGATTATATCATGACACACACCAACGAACCAATCCTCCAGGAGAATCCCAACCGTTTTGTGCTGTTTCCGATTGAGCATGCGGATATCTGGAAGATGTATAAGCAGTCGGAAGCGAATTTCTGGACGGCGGAGGAGATTGACCTGTCGCAGGATTTGACGGACTGGAACGAGCGCCTCAACGATGACGAGCGCCATTTTATCAAGCATGTGCTGGCGTTTTTTGCGGCGAGCGACGGCATTGTGAATGAAAACCTCGCGGAAAACTTTGTGAAGGAGGTGCAATATACCGAGGCGAAGTTTTTCTACGGCTTCCAGATTATGATGGAAAACATTCACTCCGAGACGTACTCGCTGCTGATTGATACCTACATCAAGGACGCGAAGGAGAAGGACTACCTGTTCAACGCCATCGAGACGGTGCCCTGCGTGAAGCAAAAGGCGGAGTGGGCGCTGCGCTGGATCAGCAATGGCTCGTTTGCGGAGCGGCTCATCGCGTTTGCGGCGGTGGAAGGGATTTTCTTTAGTGGCTCGTTTTGTTCTATTTTCTGGCTGAAAAAGCGGGGCTTGATGCCGGGCTTGTCGTTCTCTAATGAATTGATTTCCAGGGATGAAGGCATGCATTGTGATTTTGCGTGCTTGTTGTATAATGATCATATCATAAATAAATTATCGCCGGAAACCGTGCGCAATATCATTACCGATGCGGTGACGATTGAAAAGGAATTTGTGAGCGACGCGCTGCCGGTGAATTTGATTGGGATGAATGCGGATTTGATGTGCCAGTACATTGAGTTTGTGGCGGATCGTCTGTTGGTGGCATTGAAGCAACCGAAGGTATATAACGTGGAAAATCCGTTCCCGTGGATGGATATGATATCGTTGCAGGGCAAGACGAATTTCTTTGAGAAAAGGGTCGGGGATTATCAGAAGGCAGGGGTGATGAGTACGCGGGAGCAGCAGGTATTTACACTCGAAGAAGATTTTTAAAGCGGAGGATAGGGTGATAGGAAGATGGGAGGATAGGAACACGCTACACATCCTCCTATCTTCCCATCCTCCAATCCTCCCTCACAAGGGCAAAGCAAAATAATAAAAAACCATAAAAACCCAAGAATAATGCAGGTCATCAAAAGAAGTGGAAAAAAAGAAGAAGTTAGTTTTGACAAAATCACCGCGCGGATCAAGAAATTGTGCTATGGATTGGATATGCGGTACGTGGATTATATTGAGATTTCCAAAAAAGTGGTGCTGGGCTTGTACGATGGCGTGAGCACGACGGAACTCGACAACCTGGCGGCGGAAACGGCGGCGACGATGGCGACGATTCACCCGGATTATGCGATTCTGGCGGCGCGGATCGCGGTGTCGAATTTGCATAAGAATACGGATAAGTCTTTCGCGAAGACAATGAAGGCGTTGTACCATTACATTGATCCGAAGACCGGGGAGCAGGCGGGTTTGTTGAGCGAGGAGACCTTTGAAGTGATTTGGAAATACCGGGATGAATTGGATTCGGCGTTGATTTATGATCGCGATTATGAGTTTGAATATTTTGGTTTTAAAACGCTGGAACGCTCGTATTTGCTGCGTATGAACGGCAGGGTAGTGGAGCGCCCCCAACAAATGCTGATGCGCGTGGCGGTGGGCATTCACGGCGATAATATTGAAGCGGCGATTGAAACGTATAATCTGATGTCGGAAAAGTGGTTCATTCATGCCACGCCGACGCTGTTTAATGCCGGTACGCCGAAACCGCAATTGTCGAGTTGTTTTTTGTTGAGTATGACGGAAGATAGTATTGACGGGATTTTTGAGACCTTGAAAAGATGTGCGTTGATTTCGCAAAGTGCGGGGGGCATTGGTTTGAGCGTGCATAATATTCGGGCAACGGGCAGTTACATCAAAGGTACCGGCGGCACCTCGAACGGGATTATCCCGATGTTGAAAGTATTTAATGACACGGCACGGTACGTGGATCAGGGCGGGGGCAAGCGCAAGGGCGCATTTGCGGTATATCTCGAACCCTGGCATGCCGATGTGTTTGACTTTTTGGAATTGAAGAAAAATCATGGCAAAGAAGAGCTGCGGGCGCGGGATTTGTTTTATGCCATGTGGATTCCCGACTTGTTTATGGAGCGGGTGAAGGCGGACGCCGAGTGGTCGCTGTTTGATCCGAATGAAGCGCCGGGCTTGTTCGATGTGTATGGCGGCGAATTTGAAGCCTTGTATCATAAATATGAGCAGGAAGGTCGCGCGCGCAAAAAAGTGAAAGCGCAGGAATTGTGGTTTGCCATTCTGGAATCGCAGATTGAAACCGGCACACCTTATATATTATACAAAGATGCGGCGAATAAAAAGTCGAATCAGAAGAATCTGGGCACGATTCGCTCCAGCAATTTGTGCACCGAAATCATGGAATACACCTCACCCGATGAAGTGGCGGTTTGTAACCTGGCGT
>JBKBWT010000137.1:4981-9945 GCA_046314415.1 Saprospiraceae bacterium | reverse complement strand
GAAGTGACGCGGGTGGTAACGCGCAATTTGAATCGGATTATTGATGTGAATTATTATCCGGTGGAGCAGGCGCGGAATTCCAATATGCGGCATCGTCCGATTGGCATTGGCGTGCAGGGCTTGGCGGATGCGTTTATTAAGATGCGTTTTCCTTTTGATAGCGCCGAGGCTAGACAGTTGAATCAGGAAATTTTTGAAGCGATTTATTTTGGGGCGTTGACCGAGAGTAATGCTTTGGCAGAAAAATTGGGCGCGTATTCGAGTTTTGCAGGGTCGCCCGCAAGCAAAGGCGAATTACAATTTGATATGTGGGGCGTAACGCCCAGCAATCGCTGGGATTGGGCAGGTTTGAAAAATAAAATTCAAAAAACGGGTTTACGGAATAGTTTGCTCCTCGCGCCGATGCCGACGGCTTCGACTTCGCAGATTTTGGGGAACAACGAATGTTTTGAACCTTATACGTCCAACATTTACACGCGGCGCACGCTTTCCGGCGAGTATATCATTGTGAATAAACATTTACTTAATGATTTGATCGGCTACGGCTTGTGGAATGAGGATATGAAGCATAAACTAATGGCGTCGAATGGTTCCATTCAGCACATTGATGAAATTCCGCAGGAATTGAAAGATTTGTATAAAACCGTGTGGGAATTGAGTCAGAAGGTGATTATTGACATGGCGGCGGATCGCGGGGCGTTTATTTGTCAAAGTCAGAGCATGAATTTGTTTGTCGAGAATGCCAATTTCGGCAAGTTGTCTTCGATGCATTTTTATGCCTGGCAAAAAGGTTTGAAGACCGGTATGTACTACCTGCGCTCGAAGGCAGCGGTGGATCCGATTAAATTCACGGTGAAAGCCGAAGCCCAGCAGGAAGCGAAAGCCAAAGTGAATGCGAAAGTTCCGGCACTTGCTACTTTACAAAACGAAAAACCAGCGCCCATTACACCCATCGAGCCGGAAATGATGGAAGGCAAGGCTTGTAGTCTGGATGACCCGGATTGCATCATGTGCCAGGGGTAATTTTAAGTTGGAAGTTAGAAGGACGAAGTCAGAAGGACGAGGGAAGAGGTACGAAGTATAGATTACAATTTATTTAACTTACTGATGTAAAACGGCGGATTGCTCATAGGCAGTTCGCCGTGTCTTTTTGTAGGCTTTTTGACCAAAGAAAGAGAAGCCACCAAGTTCGTACTTTGAGCATCGTACCTTGAACTTTAAAAATATGCGTTTTTTTTCTCATTATTACCGTATGTCTATTACAATAAACCTTTTCCTCATGCGTTTCCATCAAAGGAATGCTTGCATTACCCATAAATACGTTCTATCTTCGAGCCACTTCTGTAGTTTTGCCCTCCCCGTACCAAACTTGATTTCATTCTGTTGTTCAGGATGTCATAAACAATTTTATCAATGAATTGCCGTTTACGGCTATCCAGAACCCTATGAACACTTAAAGGCACGTGCATGGAAAAAATGAGCTACACCCTATTGATGCTGATGATATTGCTGTTGCCGCTGGGAAGCTTGGCGCAACAGAAGTGGGAGGGTACGCTCCTGTTGGGCGGAGCAAATTACCAGGGTGATTTGGTGCCCACGATTTATCCGTATCCGAAAGAGACAAATCTGGCATTTGGTGTGATGGGGCGTTACTACTTCAACCCGCAATGGGCAATGCGCATGAGTGTAATGTATGGCAAGCTCAGCGGCAATGATGCGAATTTTGAACGAGCTGATTTTTCACAAAAACGCCGTTTTAGTTTTGAATCGCAGTTGATGGAGGCCGCGCTGTTGTTTGAATGGGAGCCATTTGGAAATTGGCGGTATCGCCATGATTCGATTAAATTTAAAAAAATCATCTCACCTTATATATTTTCCGGGGGTGCCTGGGGCATGTCGGATCCTAAAGTCAGATTTGCCGATTTTCAGAATGGAGAAGCGCCGCCGGGCGTCCAAAAAGATCGGGCAGTAGAGTATCCTTTGCAACATTTTGGCGTGCCGATAGGTGGTGGTATCAAAGTAGATGTCAGTCGTAAGGTATTATTGGGCGTAGATGGTGGTATGCGACTTACTTTCACAGATTATATTGATGGGGTTAGCCAGTCCGCCGGTCCTAAATATCGTGATTTTTATGTTTTTGCCGGGGCAACACTCACAGTGCGTTTAGACCCCAATGATGAAGATGAAGATGGGATACCCGACAAGCGAGACCGCTGTCCGAAAATTGCTGGCAATATTACCGCCCAAGGCTGCCCGGATCAAGATGGCGATGGCGTGGAAAATTCGGATGATTTATGCCCAGATCAGCACGGGGTGAAAATATTGGGCGGTTGCCCGGATTCAGATAATGATGGTATTGCCGATCACGATGACCGCTGTCCGGGTGCCTGGGGACCAGAATGCACCACCGGTTGCCCGGATATGGATGAGGATTGCATCAGCGATGGTTTGGATGATTGTCCAACCGAATGTGGAATGGGCTATGCCAATGGCTGCCCGGATACCGATGAAGATAAAATCAGGGATAAGGATGACTGGTGTCCTCTGCTTGCCGGGGAGGCGTGGAAAGGTGGCTGCCCCTTAATGGATACCACCGGGGATGGCGTAATAGATGAAAAATCGATTTTTGCCGAGCCGGTTATTAAAGCAAATTGGAATCCTATTTGGCAAAAAATAGCATTGCCGCATCAAGTATTGCGGGCGGTTCGCAAAGGAATGCTGATACCGGGGTATCAGGAACCCTGAGTTTTTGTTAAAAGTTTCATTGATTTCTGAGTACTTTTGTGGCGTTTTGTTATAACCCACATAAAATTTATGTTATATAAAAAGACTTTATTAATAGTTGTTTTACACTTATCGATATTATCTGCCATTCAAGCACAATTGACCGGTTGGGAAGCAGGACCTTTTCTGGGCTTTGCAGTGTATCAGGGAGATCTTTCGCAGCCGAATTTTTTAAAAGGGTCGAATCCTGCTATTGGTTTTACTGCACGTTACAATTATTATTACACGCTAAAATTCCGGGCTAATTTTATGATAGCCGCTTTATCCGGAGATGATCGAAATGCGCCGGAGCGAGCCATGCGGGGTTTTCGTTTTACAACAGATCTGATGGAATTGTCGGGGGTAGTAGAATGGGAGCCGCTCGGCAGATGGCGCGAATGGCGGGAGAGGCAGCATTCCTTTTATTTTTCGCCTTACTTGCTGGGTGGAGTAGGGTTTTGTCTGGCGAATGCCCAGCCTATGTTTCCTGATCTTGGGGCTCCGGGCAGTCAAAATCCGATACAGCAGGACTTGCAACGTAATAATGCGCTGTTTCATTTAGTAGTACCGCTTGGTTTAGGGGTTCGTTATGATGTAAATCCCGAATGGATGGTAAGTTTAGAAGCGGGATCCCGTTTTCCATTTACCGATTATTTAGATGGTATCAGCAAAGCCGCTAATCCTGATGCGGGCGATTGGTATTGGTTTTATGGCGTAAATGTTATGTATCGCTTTTATTAAGCAGTTCTTGTACGACTTTAGGGACGCCGGTTGTCGCTTTTTCTGGTAATATGATAAAATTATGATTATTAGATGTAATACCAGGATGCGGATCGATGTAATAAATGCGGGCATGTTCTGGTGCATAGCCTGCTAATCCTGCAGCCGGATATACTTGTAAAGAAGTGCCAATTATTAATAAAATATCGGCTTTCATTACTTCCGCTGCGGCGATGGTTATCATCGGTACAACTTCTCCAAACCAGACAATGTGTGGACGTAATTGACTACCCAATTCACAAACATCGCCAATTTGAATATCTTTATCCCAATCATATATTAAAAATTCATCTTCTGTACTTCGGGCTTTGCGCAGT
This sequence comes from Saprospiraceae bacterium, assembly GCA_046314415.1. Taxonomy (GTDB): domain Bacteria; phylum Bacteroidota; class Bacteroidia; order Chitinophagales; family Saprospiraceae; genus JADJNW01. The sequence goes on along the minus strand of JBKBWT010000137.1, from coordinate 6,085 downwards.
TCACCGTGTAAATGCATGACTTTGCTGCTACCGGCACGCTCGTGTAAGTCGTCCACATTTTGGGTAATGATCGAAACCTCAAATTTTTGCTCCAATGCGACCAGTGCCCGATGCCCGGCATTCGGTTCTACCGAAAATAACTGCCGTCGGCGCTGATTGTAAAATTCCAGTACCAGGGCTTTGTTCTTGTACCAGCCATCGATCGAAGCCACTTCCATAATGTCATATTGCTCCCACAAGCCGCCCGCATCGCGAAAAGTGCTAATACCGCTCTCGGCGCTAATGCCTGCGCCGGTTAGAATCACAATTTTCCTCATGTTGAAAAGTTGATAAGTTGAAGGGGTGATAAGTTGAAAACGACTGCTCCTGATCCAACCCTTCAACTATTCAACCCTTCAACTACTTTAAAAGCTTTACCTAAATGTTGAATCAAATCTCCCGCAATTAAAGCCTCCTGCCCAACCTCTTCCGCTGCCAGATCGCCCGCCAATCCGTGTAAATATACGCCCAAAATGGCTGCTTCCAAAGGGGAATATTGCTGTGCCAGCAAACCCGTAATAATGCCGGTCAGCACATCGCCGGTGCCACCCGTAGCCATGCCGGGATTGCCGGTTGAATTAAAATAACAGCTGCCATCAGGAGCCGCAATACACGTATTCGCACCTTTTAATATAATATAAACCCCTAATTCCTGTGCCATCAAGCGCTGCAATTTATTCCGGGCAAAATCGTCGGAGGCTTCGCCGAATAAACGCGAAAATTCTTTCGGATGTGGGGTTAAAATGCTGTCTTTCGGGATTTTACCCATTAAATTTTTATTTTTTGCGATCAGATTTAAACCATCGGCATCAATAATCATTGGTTCTTGATATTCCTCCATTAAAATTTCTAGCGCCTCCGCCGAAGTTTTCTTAGTATCTAATCCACTCCCGACGCCAATGGCTTGGTATTTTTTCAACTCAGGAATCTCCGAAAAATAAAATTCGTGCCGATCTACGCTCACCATTGCTTCCGGTACGCTGATTTGTAGAATAGGGTAGGCACATTTAGGCGCATGTATCGAGAGTAAGCCCACGCCGCTGCGCAGGCAGGCACGCGCCGCGA
>JBKBWT010000137.1:0-4971 GCA_046314415.1 Saprospiraceae bacterium | reverse complement strand
GCGAGAATGGCGGCACCGATTTTACCGTAACTACCCACGATGAGCAAAGCATGCCCATACGTGCCTTTATGATCGTATTTTTGTCTTCGATGTAGGAAACGCCGTATCATGTTTTTATCCAAATAATAATATTGCGATGGCGTTTTATGAATAAAATCGGGATGCAACTGAATACTATGATAATACCATTCACCTACTTTATCATAATTTTCCGGAAAAACGAACGCCAGCTTGGGCATTTCAAAGGTAAAAGTGTAATGTGCCCGGATGCAAACGCCTTCGGTATGCCGATCGGCGTACAAGCCAGATGGAATGTCAATAGCGACGCGTGTTACCGGCTGGTCATTTAAATAGGCGACCAAATCTGCCCAATAGCCCTCAATGGGACGATTCAGACCTGAACCAAAAATTGCATCTATAACAATCGAATTTTCAGGTAGTTCTGGTAGATAATCATCCTGCCAAATGCTGAAAATTTTCATTTCTGTTTTGCGAGGCAGGCGTTGCCAGTTTTTTTGAAAATCCTCCGTGGCGTCCGAGCCAATCTGACAGGCATACACCGTTATTGTATAAAATCGCTGTTGCAAAAGCCGCGCCGCCGCCAGTCCGTCCCCACCATTATTACCCGGACCACAAAAAATATACACCGGCGTATCTTCATCAGGAAATTTTTGTACAAACCAATCTACAAACGTCTGCGCTGCCCGCTCCATGAGGTCAATGGATGCAATTGGCTCGTTTGCAATGGTATAGGCGTCTAATTCTTTAATTTGCGGAGCACTCAGTATCTTCATGTGTTTAAGTGTTCTGGTGTTAATGTGTTAATGTCGGGAAGTACGAATTCGGTTTTTTACTTTAAAATCTGACATCTGAAAAATTAACGTAATTTCCGGCGATTTTGATTGAAATATCATGGAAACAAATCAATTTTTTAAAGATTTAAAAGTCATTGAGCTGGCTAGCGTACTCGCTGGACCTGCCGTAGGGCTATTTTTTGCTGAATTGGGCGCAGAAGTGATTAAAATTGAAAATAAAACCACGGGCGGCGACGTCACCCGCTTGTGGAAAGTGCCCGAAGAAGACCCCGACACGCCTTATTCGGCTTATTATTGCAGTGTCAACTGGCATAAAAATGTATATTTTTTGAATTTACAAAATGAAGAAGATCAGGTTTTTGTACATGAAATGATTCAAAATACCGATGTCGTTATCAGCAATTTCCGGCAGGATTCGGCGCAAAAAATGCGCATGGATTACGAGTATTTAAAAACTCTAAATCCGAAGTTAATTTTTGGTCAGATTACCGGCTTTGGTGAAAAGGACGATACGCCGGCGTTTGATGTCGTATTGCAAGCTGAAGCAGGATTTCTTTACATGACCGGTGAACCCGGGCGCGAGCCAGTAAAAATGCCGGTTGCGCTCATTGATTTACTCGCCGCACATCAATTAAAAGAAGGAATATTACTGGCATTATTACATTTGTATAAAACCGGTGAGGGAAGTTACATCACCGTATCATTATTTGAGTCAGCGGTGGCATCATTAGCCAATCAGGCGACGAACTGGCTCATGGCCGGGCATATTCCGCAGCGTTTGGGTACGCAGCACCCGAATATTGCGCCTTACGGCGATATATTATATACGAAAGATCATAAACCGATTGTATTAGCCATTGGTACCGAGCGTCAATTTCAACATCTTTGTAAAGTGCTGAAAATCAATTTAGACGAACGTTTTTCCACCAATGCGAATCGGGTCAAGCATCGTGTAATATTATTAGACTTATTACAACCTGCCTTCCAACAATATAATAGAGACGAATTATTATTACTGTTTAAAAATGTCGGTGTGCCCGCCGCCGGTATTCGCAATATGCAGGAAGTGTTCGAACATCCATTAGCAAAAGATATGATATTATATGAGCCAATGCCGGACGGACGACAGAGTAGGCGGGTGAAGACAGTAGCATTTGAAATTAAGCATAATTATATGTAAATTAGCAGCAAAGCATTTATAATTGAATCCCTTGAAGTATCTGATTACAATTGTCTGTTTTTTATGGTTTTTGCCATTGGCTCGCGCTACCCACATCGTCGGTGGCGAGATGAATTATACGTGTCTGGGCAACAATCAATACGAAATTACCCTGACCATTTTTCGCGATTGTTTTTATGGCGATCCTAATGCGTGGTTTGACAATCCGGCGTCCATCGGCATTTTTGATGTAAATAATCTTTATCTGGGGCAAATTTTATTACCCTTACTAAATAATGATACGCTGAGTCCGGTGCTCAGTGGGCAATGTTTTGTGGCGCCGCCCAATGTGTGCGTGCATACCACGACTTACCGCGATACGATTGAATTATTGCCAAGAGCTGGTGGTTATCAATTGGCTTATCAGCGCTGCTGTCGCAATCAAACAATTTTAAATATTATAAATCCTTTGGCTTCCGGCGCTACGTACGGCGTTACCATTACTGAAAAAGCATTATTAGAATGTAATAGCAATCCCAAATTTAAAACCTGGCCCCCGATTTACATTTGTGTGAATGAACCCATTGATTTTGACCAATCGGCGGTGGATGTAGATGGGGACTCGATCGTGTATAAACTTTGTGAACCTTGGCTCGGTGCCAGCCAGCAAATCCCGCGTCCGCAGCCGCCCGGCGCGCCGCCGTACCTCCCGGTAAATTGGGTGAGTCCGCCATATGGCGTGGAAAATATGTTGAATGGTTTGCCCGGCGGAGCGCCCTTGCGCATTGATGCACAAACCGGATTTCTGACGGGCGTACCCAATACCATCGGGCAGTTTGTAGTGGGCATTTGCGTGGAAGAGTATCGCAATGGCGAATTGATTTCCACTACCCGACGTGATTTTCAATATAATGTGGGCGTTTGTGGGCGACCGACTGCCGGTTTTTTTGTGCCAGAGCTGGAATGCGGAAACTTGACCGTGCAATTTACCAATCGCAGTGAAAATTCGAGCGATTTATTATGGCAATTTAATAATCAGGATATTTCGACTGAATTAAATCCGACTTACACCTTTCCCGACACCGGCGTGCATACAATCCGCTTGATTGTTGAGCCGAACACGGTTTGCGCGGACACTTTTGAACAAGAAATTCGCTTATTACCCTTGAGTTTAAAACCGGATTTTACCTTAAATTATACCTCTTGTAATGATTCTATTACATTCGATGTAATAAATCAGACCACGGATGCTTTGTCGAATCCGATGAAATGGAATTGGTTATTATTACCCAGCGGGGATACGAGTCATGCTCAGCATCCTGAATTTACCATTGATGAAAGCGGCGCTTACGCGTTACGTTTGAGCGTAGAAGCCGAAAATGGCTGCAAAAGTGCGCTGGAAAAGGAGTTTAATGTGGCATTACTCGAAGCAGATTTGCCGGATACCTTGATTGTTTGTCGGGGTGATTCGGTCGCCTTGAATCCAAATTTTAATCCAAATTATGATTATGAATGGTTTCCGGAGGATGGATTGAATAATAAACTGTCGCCGAATCCTGTCGTATTAATTGATTCTAGTATATTATATCGGGTGGTAATAAGCGACACCGCTGAATTCTGCCGGATTGAGCGCTCGGTATTGGTTAAAGTTGCGGAAAATATTGATAATCTTACGATTACCGCTTCACAAGATACCATCTTTGGTCGGGGCACCGTGCAGTTAAGTGCAACATATAATACGCATTTTAAATATAATTGGCAGCCAGATCAAACTTTAAATTTTTCTGATATATTTAATCCGCTTGCAAGTCCCACAGCTACAACTACTTACGAAGTCTCCGTACAAAACGAAGCCGGTTGTGAAGCAGTGGCGTCGCGTACCATTGTAGTCGTCAATCTCGCCTGTGAGGAGCCTTATATCTTCATTCCCAGTGCATTTTCACCCAATAACGATGGGGTAAATGATGTATTTCGGGTGCGCGGTAATCATGTTGACCAGGTTTATTTAGCGGTTTATAATCGCTGGGGACAGCGGGTGTTTGAATCCACCGCACGCGAGCAAGGCTGGGACGGCACTTTCAGAGGCGAGGCGTTACCGCCTGATGTCTATGGATATTATGCGGAAATTCGCTGCTTCGGTGGAGGCATTTTTGTTAAAAAAGGCAATTGCACGCTAATTCGTTAATTTCCTTGTTGCACTTTTAATAAAATTCCTAAATATTTGCAATGAATTAATATTGCATTGTAAAGACTTCTGAAGTTTTCAAAACTTCGAAAGTCTTTATTAACATAATTCCTCATTTAATCCTATGAAAATCATTATTTTATCCTTCGTATTTATCCTGTATATTACATCTTTTATTCCTGCACAAAATGTGGATACCCGCTGGGGAAAAATTTCCAATGAAGAATGGACCCTCGAACATTGCCCCTATGATACTGCTGCGCAAGCCATTATTTTATTGGATAAAGCGCGCATTCATTTCAATGGCGCTCAGGCAGTTATAGAGCGGCATCGGCGTATCAAAATTTTAGATGGTAAGGCATTAGAATACGGAAATATTAAAATTCCTTATGTGCGTTATGACAATCGCGAAGATGTAAAGGAAGTGCGGGCGCAAACGTTTAATCGTTCGGTTGACGGCAAGCCGCAGGAAGTAGAATTGGATAATAATCAAATTTTTTCAGATAAAATAGATGATTACTGGGGCTCGGTTAACATTGCGTTTCCGAAGGTGCAGCAGGGAAGTATTATAGAATATAAATATAATTTTTATACCAAAAGTATTTACTTCCTCGAACCCTGGTTTTTTCAAAATGAATTGCCCACGGCGCATAGCGAACTGAGTTTTGAGGTGCCACCGTATTTAAATTATACCATTATAAAAATCGGCGGACGCATTAAAGATTTAGTCGATAGCAAAACAGAACACCGCTGGATATTGAAAAATGTACTGGGTTTTAAAAATGAAAATTATGTATTTCATCCTGAAGATT
>JBKBWT010000136.1:0-15605 GCA_046314415.1 Saprospiraceae bacterium | reverse complement strand
ACCGAGTCGGCTACAATGCTGTTGCGATAGGTCACCTGATCGTCGGCGCGGCAGTAAAACATCCGGGTCGGTGCTTTAGGCGCCCATTGATAGACGTCGTTGGCAGCGAGGGCGCGGTTTACCGGATGATTCGGATCATTTTCAACCGCATTGATGACACTGTCCTGAAACATATTGCGGACAATGACCGCTCCATAATCCATGCGCAATTGATTGATCAGTGCTTGATTGAGTCCATTGAGGGTAAAATTACCAGCGAAGAATCGTTGAATAGCGGCGGCATATGCCGGTTTAAAAACCGATTCCAGATTCGGAAAAATATCGTATGCCAGATCATAAGATAATAACGTAAAGGGAATATAGGCTGGATAAAAGTATTGTTGATTGCTGAGGAGCAATTCGCGGGTTGCCCCGGAAATACTGTACGGACCAGAGAGATGCGCAGCAGCCGTCACCTGCAAGGTGTTGGCATAATTTTGCTCCACGGCGCGGTGCATTGCCATTGAAGCATGTCCGCCCTGCGAATAACCGGTGATAAACAGTTGGTCATTGATCAGGATATTGTTTTGCGCAGCAAAAGCACGCACCGCAAAAAGCATGTTAATGCCTGCGGAAGCCTCCGAGTCCGCATGTACGTAAGGGTGGAAGCCACGCGATTCGCCCAGGCCCAGGTAATCGGGCATGAAGGTAACATAACCAAATGCTGCAAATGCACTGCCCAACTCATAGCCCCCGCGCAGATTGGAGGGGACATCCTCTTTAGAATCTACCGTACCATGCATGGCACAGAGGGCAGGCATGGCGACGCCGCTGAGGTCAGGAATAATCAATAAACCGGAAACCGTATCGGTAACACCCTGTAAATCAGGCATGGTATAAAGCAGCTTGTACAAGCGGATGCCATTTTGGGCGAAGGGACCAAACTGGGCATTCAGTTGCTCACGGGTAAACGTTGCTTTGAACTCACTGCTGATCAATTGCTGGCTTTGCGCCAAAAAAGGCAGATAAAGCCCTACTACTGTAAGAATTACTTTACAAAAAGAAACAATTCGCTGCATGTCAATTGGGTATCTTAAAGTAACCGTTCAAAAAAAAATGCTAAAGTCCGTTTTTCTCGACTTCCAAAATTGCTTTCACGTGGGCGTCGGCAATTCTTAGGCCAACCTCATCCTACATTAACTCCATGGCTTCCATTTTGTTGTTATAAAAGCCATTTTCAGTCAAAATGGAAGTCATATTCGTTTTGCGCAGTACGTAGAATTGCCCTTCGGGCTTGGATTTGAGGTGGCGATTTTTAAAACCGGTTTCGTCAATCAGGTACTTGTGAAAAATGGCGGCGAGTTTCTGTCCTCGTCTGCTGCCGTGATAATACCAGGTTTCAATGCCACTAACCGTCGGGAGTCCCCAGGTATTCATATTGGCGGCTGGTGAGGCATTGGAATGCACCGAGACAAAGAGCTTCGGCAGCTCCGATTTTTTATTATTGGCGCGCTCCACCCGACCCGCGAGGAAATCATCAATGTCCACCTCTGGTACCACGTTGAAATATTTCACACCCACTTCATCCAGTTGCTCGATGATGCGCTTAACGATGTCGCGATTGAATTCATACTCCATAAAGCGCGTTTTGCCATCGTCGAAAAGCGGGGAACGCTTGCCCGGTGTTTTTTTGCCGTGGCCATTGTCCAGACACCAGAGGTAACGCGGTTTGTGTTTGGGTAGGTCAGTGCCAGGTTCAGGCTGGGGTGTTGGTACTACTTCCGGCTGCGGAGGAGTCGTAGGTTTAGGTGGTTCGGGCTGCGGTGCCGGGGTCTCCTGCTTCGGAGGTTCTACGGCTACATCGTCGTCCGCTTCTTTATCGGGTTCATTGGGGGGAATGATAATGCGATCCATTTCATTGGCAACGACTACCAAAGAATCGGGCTGTACCTCGGAGGCATCCTGCGGGATTTGAGTTTCTGGCGCACTCGGTTGTGGACGCGGGATAGGGCGGGGTGCTTCGGTGGTTTTCTTCGAGCCGAATAAGGTCGCAAAGAAATTTTTAATGGCGTCAATAATAGTTTTAAACATGAAGGTTGGAATTTAAGGTTATTGGTTGGTTTTATTGTGAATATCGAGAATTATGCCAAATTTAAAAGAAAAATTCTTCAAATGCCTAAAAAATTGAGGGGAAGCAAGTAAAATCCTTTTAAAAACAAAGGCTATCCACCCAATTGATGAATAGCCCCTGTTTGTGATGATGAATTTTACAAGTTATTTTTTAGCAGCCGAAGTAAAAATCCGACTCCAGTTGATGCCATTGCTCAGCTTGCCTTCTTTGAGGGAGAACCAGATAAACAGCGGTTTACCCACCATATTTTGTTCCGGCACATAGCCCCAAATGCGCGAATCTTCTGAATTGTGGCGGTTATCACCCATTGCCCAGTAGTAATTTTGCTGGAAGGTGTACTGATTGGTTTGTTTGCCGTTGATGTAAATTTTATCCCCTTCGATTTTCAGGTCATTGTTTTCATACACATCGATCACCCGCTGGAACAAAGCAATATTGGCAGTATCGATATTGACCGTAGCGCCTTTCTTCGGAATCCAGATGGGACCGTAGTTGTCAATATTCCAGTTACCAAAATTATCAGCATCATTCGGGAATACCCTGCCCGGGCGGTCGTATCGTTTGCCCATTTCGTAATTGCTGATGAGAATGCGGGAATCGAGTGACTGAATTTTTTTCTTTTGCTCGTCGGTCAGAATAAAAATATTATTGCCTTCCTGATCGCGGAAAATATCTTCGCTGGAAATTCCCCAGTCGGCAAAATTGCGCGTATTCACTGCGTTGTCAGGAAAAACCACCTGATAAGCAAATTCAAGTTTACTTGGATTTTGCGCTGGCTTGCCATTTACATAAAGCTGCCGATTGCGGATTTCCACTGAATCCCCAGCAATGGCTACGGCTCGTTTGATGTAATGATCCATTTTATCCATGGGGCGCGTCACCAGTTTGGCTCTGCCTGATTGAATCAGAGCCGCATAACCCATCGGAATGCTGCCGCGTCGGAAATCATAAATACTCCAGGTGCGCTCCGGGAAAATGTAAACGCTGTCGCCTTCGGGGTAATTGAAGACAATAAGGTCATTGCGGTCAATTTTTTCCAGGGCAGGCAAACGGTAATAATCTAATTTTGGTTTCTCCAGGTAAGATTCGCCACCAATGACGGGTACGCGGTTGTGCAACAAAGGAATCATGGCAATGGTCTGCGGTGTTCGGATACCGTAGTGCGCCTTGCTCACAAACAGAAAATCGCCCACCAATAAAGAATCTTCCATCGAGGACGTTGGAATGACATAGGCTTCAATCAAAAACATACGAATGAAAGCCGCTGCAAAAACCGCAAAAATAATGGCTTCTGCCCATTCGCGTAAAGCGCCTTTTTTATAGGGATTTTCTGCTTGTAGCTTGTTGAACTGACGGGTCTGCTTGGAGTCGTGTGCTGCCTTCAGCCGCTCCCGATATTCACGTTCTTTGCTCAGTGTCGGACCATCGTATTGTTCATTTTTATTAAAGGCTAAATACAAAAAGAAAAAAGGTGCAAACAACACGGCCAATACGCTTTCCCAGAACGTATAATGCCGGAAAGACCGCACCAGATCAATACACAAACCGGCGTGGATAAAAATGTTGACAATCGGGAAGAGCATAAAAACCGCATGTACCGGCTTTCGTCCTACCAATTGTGCCCACACCATATAATTATAGCCCGGAATTAAGCCTTTCCAGGCGGGTTCGCCCATTTTAGGAAATAAAAAGTAGAGGCTGATGCTAACCAGTAAATATCCAATGATTAAAAAAAGTAACAAGCCCATTATTATAATTGATAATTGACAATTAGTTATTTTAACAATGATGCCACTGATGCATATCAGGGGTACGGCTGCAAAGATAATCGAAAATACGACGTTCGTGTGAGTAAGGCTGAGAAGATGGATAATTTCTAAAGTTTTACCGACTAACGGTGCTTACTCCTCGTTTTCTAACACGAATCCCTCCACCCACAATTTTTCTGCGCCGCTGATGCCTTCAAAATATACTTTGGCATACTTGCGAAAATAGCCACTCTCCTTGGCGTCAAATTCTATATTAATAGTGCCAATAGAATCGGGGAGAATCGGGGTTTCATCCCAAGTGGAGCCGGTGCAACCGCAAGAAGTCCGTACCGTTTCGATGACGAGGGGTTCCGTACCTTTATTTTTAAACCGAAAAGCATGTTGTACGGGCTTTTGCGGCGCAATGTCGCCAAAATCAAACTCCTTTTCCGTAAGCCACTCAATGGGTTTTTCAGCCGTTGCCATTGGAGGAACGCTTATCCATAGGAAAATGCTGATGAAGAATGCCGTCATAAGAATGATGAAATTTCAGAACACAACACCAGAAAAGGAAAGTTTATTGTGCAGTAGGTGCTCCGACTGGCTGAGTTTCTTTGAGAAAAAAAAACTCCCGCATCTGGGGAGGCATTTCGGATGCGGGAGCAACAACATACTATGAGAAAACTACACGCCACAAAGTAAAGCATTTGGTATAGAACTCCGCTCGTATATTTAGGCTATGGTGGAACACTCAGTTGATGTGGTGGATTTGAGTTAGAAAGTGGAAAATTTTAATGTGGAGTGGTAGGGATGTGTTAATATGGTGGTGCGATAAGATTTGCTTAACTTATTCAAAATCAAGGTTTTAAATAATAATGGCTTGCTTGTCTATTTTAAGCGACTTGCTCTAAATAAAAAATCCTACACTTAAGAAGGGTCATAAGTGTAGGACGAATCAAACATACTATGAGAAAACTTGACTCAAAGATAAGAAGTGTAATGAGAGTAACCCCGACCAATTATGCAGTGGTGTAATAGATTGCGGGAATGGTACTTACCTACAGAAAGCGGAGGGTAAAAAGTGTATTTTGTACACCAAATAGCGTTAAGTATCGAATTTTTTAATATATTATATTAGGTGTATTAACAAAATTAACACCCGCATTACTTTATCTGAATTTCCACAATTGGAATTTGTATTTCTACCCGCGTGCCGCGTGGTTCCTTGGTGCGGGCATTGACCAGATCAAGCGTTTTAACAAAAACCCCATTGCCTTTGGAGTGGTGCAGAATTTGCAGGCGCTTCTCGGTAATGTTGGTGCCGCGGGAGCGATGATTTTGGTATTGCGCGTCTTTTTCACGCAATTGGCGGGCTTTTTCGCGTCCGATGCCATTATCTTCTACGATGCACAGGATATTATCATCATCGAGCAAGGTAAATTTCACTTTGATGACGCCGTCTTTCTTTGTACGTAGCCCATGCTCAATGGCATTCTCGACATAGGGTTGCACAATCATGGTCGGCACGCCCAGAATATCTTCTTCAATTTCGTCATCCACAATGATCTCATATTTTAAGCGCCCTTCAAATCGCAATTTTTCGTTGATGTATAAATAATCTTCCAGGAACTCAAGTTCTTTTTCCAGTGAAATGATTTCCAGGTCAGAATAATCCAGGCTTTGCCGCATAAGTTTGGCAAATTTAGCCAGGTACTTCGCTGCCGAGGTTATTTCGTTAGAAGTAATGTAATTCTGTATGGAATTCAGCGCATTATACATAAAATGCGGATTCATTTGTGCGCGTAATGCCTTGAGTTGCAGCTTCGTAGCTTGCAACCTGAGTAATTCTGCCTCCTGTCGTTTCTTTTCTGCTTCGTATTTGATTTCCAACTCTAGTTGCTTGCGCTTTTCCAGTTGTTCCAGGTAGCGCTCTTCCATACGGCTGTACAGTAATTGATACTCGTAAGCATTTTTGTATTCTCCCAAATCGGCACAAAGCGAGGCGATGTCTTTGCAAACATTCGACAATTGCTTGTACTCCTGAATTTCTTGTGCATACTCAAACGCCCGCAGAAAGTGCTCCATGGCACGGTCATATTCTGCTAATTCTACATACAATCGTCCGCGCCACGATTCGATATTCGAGAAATTATAAAAATCCTGCTCCGATTTATCTTTGTACAAACGTTCCGCCAGGTCAAACAATTCAATGGCGCGCAGGTATTCTTCTTTTTCGAGGGCACAATAGCCCATGTTAGCGTAAGCGCTCGCCCGCGCCTGCTGGCTGCTATCGTCGGCTACATCAATGGCTTTTTTAAAATAACTTTCGGCATTTTCGTAATCTTCCAGCGCCATGTAACCATTGCCCACATTGAGGTAGTGCCAGGAAAGGCGACTGCGCATGCCCATATCCTCGCACATTTTGACCACTTTCAGGTAAGAGCGTACACTTTTTTCATCATCGTCATTGCGTTCATACACTTTGCCTAAACCACTGTGAATCAAGGTCAAAAAGTAATAATCTTTTAATTCCAGGGGCATTTGCAGCCGGTTCAGGTTTTTATCAGCTTCGAGTAATAGTTCAATGGCTTTAGAATAATTAGAATAATGCAGATTCATATAGCCTTCGCGGCAGGTGATGCGCGGCAGCAGTCGTTCGTCCGGAAAATTGCGCAACGTTCGCCCGGCCTTCTCCAAATATTCCGAAGCGTCATCCATTTTATCCAGGTTCATGCACGTGCCCGCATAGTCAATGTAGGCTTCCGCCAATTGCTTGGCAGTACCTCTATCTTCCAGAATTTCAATGGCTTGTATAAAATGTTGCTCGGCATTTTCATAATGATATAGCTGATTTTCAATGGTTGCAGTATTGAGATGAAAGCTCAGCTCATAATCGGGTTCGTCCAGTTTTTGTAACAATCGTGCCTGTTCTGCCAGCAATTCCTGCGCGCGGCGAATGTTGGTGTAAGCATAATGGCTTGCCAATTGGTCAATCATATACAAGCGCTGCAAGGGGTCTTTTTGCCGCTTTAGCTTCTGTTCCAGTTGGCTGGTAGGGAGGAGGATGGTAGCAGATGTCGTCATAGCTGGTCAAAACTGGATTTGTAGCATTGGAAAAATGCCCAATACTGTCAATCAATTTATATTTCCAAAAATATAAAAAAAGGACTACACGCCAAACGTATTGGAATGTAGTCCTCTTAGTATGATAAAAAAATTATAACGATAATTACTGCGGTAGGATACCACCGCAACCATTGTTATGTTTCTTCTTGTCTTTGTCGTTTTTACCGCCGATGATCTTACTCATATCACCTTTGGGAATCGGTTTAAGGTCTTTCTCCTTTTTAAGGTCATTCAGATTTTTTTTGTCTTTTCCCATAGCAAACCAATTTTTGAAGTACACGGGATATTGTTTTAAGCGTTCAGTGCGACGTAAGGGTTGATTCAATTTCTGGCTAAAGGTACGAATTAATTTACCACCACGAAACCGTTTTAACTTTTGCGCGTCACATTTTTTTATAACACATAAATTGGAAAATAGATAATTTTTTGTTGCATATTCCTCCGCTCCTGTATTAATGCGCCTTTATAATGATTAATTAAAAAAATGAATAATTAGATTGTTTTTATTATGTTTTATTCACTTTTCTAAGTGTTCATTATAAACCTTGCTGCAACTTGCGCATTTGCTCCATAAATGCCGGACGGCGGCGGCGCGACACTTCTATCTTCATATTATCATCCATAATCAAGTAACCGCCATCGCCTTTCACAAACTTGCGCATGTAATTCAGATTGATGACATGCCGTTTGTGTACGCGGTAAAAATTGAAGGGTTCGAGCAGGTCTTCATAAGATTTGATGGTTTTAGAGGCGGTAATACGTTCGCCATTCTGGAGGTAAATATGCGTATAATTATCTTCGGCTTCAAAGCGCACGATATCACGAATATTAACAAAGTAAATACCGTCAAGGGCAAAAATGCTCAGTTTGGTAAACGCATTGGGATTATTATAATAATTACTAAATAAATCCAGGCGTTTTTCCATCTGGGCATCGCCTTCCTGCTTGCGAATGCGGGCCACCGCTTCCACCAGGGCATCGGGGTCAATCGGCTTCACAATGTAGCCTATGGAGCTGTATTCACAGGCTTTAATGGCGTACTCCTGATAAGCGGTCACAAAAATAACCTCGAAATTGACGGGACGTAAGCGATTGAGCAGCTGAAAAACCAGCCCGTCGGGCAGGCTAATGTCGAGAAATGCTACATCGGGTTTGACCGCCGGATCCGCAAAAAGCTCCATGCCTTCTTCCACACTGCCGGCTTCGCCGATGATTTCTATTTCTTCACAGTATTGGGCGAGCAAATTTTTGAGGTTGTTCAGCCCTTTTACCTCATCTTCAACTATGACAGCCTTTATCACAACAATAGGTTTTTGTAATGTTTTTGAGAATAGGTACCCTCTTAGAATTAACTTTTAAAAAATCTAATATAAAAGCCCCTGTTAATAAGGGCGGTTTCCATGTACATTGTTTGTAAAATACAAAAATGGGGAAAAGTCACACATCAGGCAAGAAAAAAATTTAAGTGCCGGGCACGCGGGTCGTTGCCAAAATCCGCTTAATGCTGTATTTGCCGGTTCCGTTTGCCCATACCAGTAAAAGCGCGCCCATGATGGCAATGTTTTTAGTGAATAATAGTGCCTGCAAACGCCGGGTCGGTTCTTCGTATTCCCAATAGGCGTGTACGATAAAAGTCATTGGTACCCAATATAATAGCAGCAAAACAGCGCCCAGCCTTGCCCGGTAGCCAAACAACAGCATCAAGCCTCCCAGCACAATAAATATAATAGCGCCCACGATCAGCCAGTCCTGTTTCCAGGTCAAACCATAGGTGGTTAATTTCGCTTTGGTATCCTTGAAATAAAAAATGGAATCGTACGCATCGTACAAAAAAATGAAGGACAACAAGATGCGCCCCAGGAGGTCAACGATATTTTTCATCCACGTTTATTATTTAAATCAATTTGATCTTGATAAAGTTGCAAGCTACGAATAATGTGTCAATTCGTTGATGTGCCCATATGGGCAAATTAGCAAATCAGCAAATTGGCACATCTAACAGCTACATTCTGTCCGTCCATTGCTGCCGATACGATGCCTCCGGCATATCCTGCGCCTTCGCCGCACGGAAATAAGCCTTGCACCTGCGGATGCTGATACGTCTCGCGGTCGCGCGGAATACGGATTGGCGCACTGGTACGGCTTTCGGTGCCAATTACATTTGCTTCTTCCGTATAATAACCTTTCATTTTTTTACCAAATTCCATGATGCCTTTTTGTAATTTCTGGTAAATAAAACGCGGTAATAACTCATGTAATGGCGCTGCTATTAATCCTGGAATGTAAGATGAATCGGGTAGGGTAGTGGATAGTTTACCATTGACAAAATCGGTCAGGCGCTGAGCGGGCGCTTGCTGGCTGCCGTTGCCAACTTGAAACATCGTTTGTTCTACGCTTTTTTGAAATTCCAAACCTGCAAAAATTCCATGTTGCATAAATGGCTGTAAATCTTCCATTTCTACCGCAACCACGGTGCCGGAATTCGCATATTCCGAATCGCGCCGCGACATCGACATGCCATTCACCACAATCTCACCGGGCGCTGTTGCCGCAGGCACCACCAAGCCGCCCGGGCACATGCAAAATGAAAATACGCCGCGCCCCTCCACCTGGCACACCAATTTATAACTTGAAGCCGGTAAATTTTCTTCGCGCGGCGATTGATGATACTGAATTTTATCAATCAATTGCTGCGAATGCTCAATGCGCACACCCAATGCAAAAGGCTTGGCTTCAATTAAAACATTTTTACGATGTAATAACTCATAAATATCCCGCGCGGAATGCCCGGTAGCTAATATAACGGCATCTGCTAAATATTCGTCCTGATTATTTACTACAACGCCCTCAATTTTATTATTTTTTATAATGAAATCCGTAACATAACTATCAAAATGCACTTCACCGCCGTATTTTAGGATGGTTTCCCGAATATTGGCAACAATGTTGGGCAATTTATTCGACCCGATATGCGGATGCGCATCTACCAGAATATCAGGACTTGCGCCGTGTTCGACTAATAATTTTAATACTTTGTAAATATCGCCGCGTTTGTGCGAACGTGTATATAATTTCCCATCAGAATACGTGCCGGCACCGCCCTCGCCAAAGCAATAATTGGAATGCGGATTAACGACGCCAAACTGCTGAATCGCCCGCAAATCGCGCCGCCGCGTGCGCACATCCTTGCCGCGGTCAAAAACGATGGGTTGAATACCTCGCTCAATTAATTCCAATGCAGCAAAATAACCACCGGGACCGGCTCCAACTATAATCACTTTTTTATTATGATGTACCGGTTTTAAATTTTGTATAATAATCGGCTCCGGTGTATAATGTTCACCTAAATAAACTTCGACTTTTACCAGGAAAAAAGGTTGGCTACCACGGGCATCAATAGAACGGCGCACCACGCGCAGGTCGGTAATATCGGCTTCGCGCACCCGCAATTGCTGGGCAGCTTTGGATCTGATCACTTGCTCAATGGCGGCTTCTTTGGGCAGCAACTTGAGCTCTAATTCTTTAACCATTATAAAAAAGTTCAATATTTTAGACTTAAAGCTTCAAAAGTTCAAAACAAACTTCTGCCTCATTAAACCTTGAACCTTACATTTTAAACGCGCATTTAGTTCGCAAGATTCGGTAAATTCCTTGTGACATACAAAATCATACTGTTGGCTCGCCTCCGCGTCTGTTGGTCGCGCGTGCTCCCTCCTCAGTCTTTCTTCTCGTCCTTCGGCTTGGTCCAGCGCTTGTCGCCACTGGCTTCCATTACGTCAGGAATGAACACTTTTACCGTCACAATTTCTTCGGAATCCCCTTTGGGGGTCTTGATTTTCGGGCGTTCCTTTTGTTTAGACACCAACAGCAGGGTTTCACCTTCGCGTTTTTCCTCAATCGCATAGCGACCTTCTTTAATATAATGATTAAAAATACCCTCCGGTACGTTGGAAATACGCACGTTGGTTTCTATCATTACATCACTGCCGACCCAGGTTTCAACAGTGAATTCACCAAATAAATCCAACTCCAGAATAGTGGCGGTATCCAGCTGGAAAGTGCGGTGCATAATGCGCTGATGTTGCGCGGAAATGTTGCTAGTGATTGTAATACAAAGCAGTAAAAAGTATAAAAATCTCATATATTATATGGTTTTGCGCAAAAGAAGATGATACCTTCGAGCGAAAATACCATCTCCTCTTTACGTCAAAACGAAGAACCGCCCACGGTGTTGCTTGAACTGGTCGAATTAGCAGTCGGCAATTTGACGGAAACGTTCTTGGGCGCATAAATCACGAATGTAACATCGTCGCGCAGGGCCTTGCCGCCGATCTGCACTTCGCGCTCCATGGCGGGCAATGTGATGACGGTCTGCCCGTTTTCTACGTTGGCAACCAGATTGTAGCGTCCGGCGCTGATGAGCGATTTGAGAATGGCTTCATTACCATTGTATAGCGTCACCGTCATTTGCACGCGCAACAAGTCGTTCTCCCAGATTTTGACTTCGGTGGCACCTACTAGATTGAGCGATACCGCTTGTGTTTCAACCGGAAACGATTTTACGAGCGTCTTCTCGGCGCTTTGGGCAATGGCAATGGAGGCGATGCCAAGTAGCAGGATACTGAATGTGTAGCGTAGATAAGTTGTCATAGTTACCTCCTTTGTTTTGGTTAGTGTACGTAATGTACTGATTTTTAAGGTAAATGTCAAGTATTTTTCATGCGTGGGAGATGATAAATGTCATTGGGGGCGTTTTTCGCATGCTAAGCAATTTTTAAAAGGATATTTTAATGATATAAAGGAGGAGCTAATTTGTAATTAAATACTAAAAATAAATTATTACAAATTAATAAAATTTCATGTTGTAATATTTGAAAAGCGCTTTTGTTAAAGCTTTAATTTTTAACAAGTTTTTGATTATCACTATTATAAAAGAAATAAATTATGTTTTTGAATAACTTTTATTAATAACAAAAATAAAATTACTTCACGATTAAAATCGAATTATAAGTATCATATTCTGATAAAATTCTATCTGTATTTGCAGGATCTTCCGTCCATTCCCCATCTACAATAAATTTATACATATAAACGCCCGGCTTCAGTGGAAGCGTGGTTTGCCAGCCATCTTTGGTTTTTTGCAGGGGATATTGCGTTTGATTCCAATCATTAAAGGAACCAGAAATAATAATATTTTTAGCAGATTGAAAATCAGTTGTTTGGATAACAATACTGCGTGGTTTTTGCGTACGACGCTGGCGCGATTTAATCTTTTGCAACTCCAGGTCAATTTGCCGAATTAATAATGCTACATTCATAGCCGCTATTTTTACATCCAAAATAATTTCATCGTTATTACCATGAATCATGCCCAAGTAATTGCGATACGGCGGTTCATGTAAAATAGCATCATAATTTACCGGCTCTATACTAAAATTTTCCATCATGCGTACTTTGCTGGATAACAGCGGAATCCAATATTCATTGACTTGCTGAATCAATTTTTGTTCCGAAACCCGCACCTGCTCAAAACGCTCTTCATAGGTTTGAAAAATAGAAGCGCGGAGTTGATCATTTTTTATTAAATTAAAATCCAGCGATTTTAAATTTTCAAAAGCTGCCCGTTGCGGAAAAAACAGTCTGGTGCGCGTGGTTCCTTGAATCCAACCTGGAAAACTATCATTCCAGGGTTTACCGGCAAGTAAATGTTGATATAATATTTCACAGGATCGCCGTGATTCTTGATGCGATTGCATAATGGATTTTAATTCATTTAAGTCAGAATATAAACTTTGCCGTAAATCTTGTAAATGAAAGGCTTCTTTTTTTGTTTCATTGACCCGATTGCTCCAATTATTAATCGCTAAAGCAATTAACACACCTACTGTAATAAGCGATAACTCAGCGAAGAAATGTTGCCAATTCCATTCCTGCAATCTACGAAAGAGATTTAGCCGCATTTTTGGCAGAAAAGTACAAAATTCGGCAGGAAATCCAAAAGGAGGGATGCATTTTTAGGCGCACCCCTCCCGCTGATTTTAATGCCCGACTTTATGTTGAATCCAGCCCGTCAGAAAATCCCGTAAACCCTCGGAAAATGGGGGCGGTGTTTCCATTGTCCACGGTAGCGGACCGCATAATTCCTCTCGTTCCCGCATGAAATGATCCATCTTCGTTTGTGTATAATAATTAATATGATGTGGAATATTATGACTGAATAATTGTTGTAAATAATCCAGATTTTCCTGAGCGGGTACGATCAGATCATACTCGCCAAACACAAAGAGGGTAGGGGTTTTCAACTGTTTTAGCGCCATATCATGATTATAACGCGATAAGCGTTTCCAATGCCCTGCTTCGCCGCCAATAATACCACCTATTGCTTTGCCTAAACCCAGTTCTAGCTTGCGTTTCCGCAATTTTTTCTCCATTTGCGCTTCGGTCAAGCCCTCACAATGCTGCCAGATTTTTCGGTCATTTAAAATAGTTTGGTCATACACGCTCATCGCCGGACCCGCAAAAGCCACCGAAAATGCCACTTTGGGATTGCGTGAAGCCGCCAGTTGTGCAATCCAGCCGCCCTGGCTATGCCCGATTATGCCAATTTTATCAGGATCAATTTGCGGATGCTGCTGTAAAAATTTAAATGCCGCCAGCGCATCGTCCGCCCGTTCTTCGATGCCGATTTTACGCCATTTACCGGTCGATTTGCCCATGCCGCGTTTATTTAAAAATAAAAAGGCTACATTTTCTAATTTAGCACCATAATATAATAACTGATCGGCATATGATTTAGCGGGATTTTGTAAATAACTGTCCACAATTTCCCATTCACCAGAGCCACCGATGAAAATAATCGCGGCTTTTTTTCCACTCGTTTTGGGTAATAATAACAGCCCGTCAATTTGATATTTTCCGATGGGAATACTGACGCGCTCCTGCGTCCTATCCAAATCTTGCGCCAGCAATAGCCTGCCACTGAAAAAATATAATATTAAAAATAAAGCACATTTGATGGTGATAACTTTGTTCATAATGCATTCTTTTTGTTGTTTGCAGCAAAAGACTTACCGGGCGCATCGCTGTTGCAAAGAGTAAAATGGCTAGATGCCGAAATACTGCAAAAAATGCCTGAAGTAGAAAAAAGCAGCGCCGAAGTAGAAAAGAAAATGTACCTTCGATGTCCAATTTTGCACGATTACTTTCCAAAGATTTAGAACTAAACATGAGCCGGATTCTGTATTATTTGATTATGAAACCCGCGTCGCTGCTGCCTTTGCCGCTGCTGTACGTGCTGTCGGATTTTTTATACCTGCTGTTATATCGCCTTATTGGTTATCGTAAAAAAGTGGTGCGCACGAATCTGAAAAATTCTTTTCCTGACAAGAGCGAAGCGGAGCGCCTCTCCATTGAAAGAAAATTTTACCGACATTTATTTGATCTGATGGTGGAAGCCATTCGCAATTTCAGCATTCCCAAAGCGGAACTCCTTCGGAGATGCCCGGTTACAAATCCAGAAATTTTTGAATATTATAAGCAACTAAATAAGAAGATTATCATTGTTGCCGGACATTATAATAACTGGGAACTGGCAGCAATTGCTTGTGGTCTCCAGATTATTTATCCGACGATGGGTATTTACAGTCCCTTTTCCGATAAATTTATGAACGAGCGGGCTATCGCTTCCCGTGGGCGTTTTGGTATGGAACTGGTATCGAAGAAATTGGTAAAAGATTACTTTGAACGCAACAAAAATCGCCTGAGCGCCGTGATGTTTGGCGCCGACCAATCGCCTTCCAATGCCGCCAAAGCGTATTGGACCACCTTTTTAAATCAGGATACCGCCGTGATGTTCGGCACCGAAAAATACGCCGTGGAGTACGATTACGCCGTTGTTTACGGGCATGTACAAAAATTGCGCCGCGGCTATTATCAAATGACCTTCATCCCCCTCGAAGACCATCCGACTACTGCCCCCTATGGCTCCATCAGCGAAAAACACACTCGTATGCTCGAGCAGCACATCCTCGAAGCCCCGGAATACTGGCTTTGGACGCATAAGCGGTGGAAAAGGAAGCGGGAAGTAAACAAATAATTTTTTTATCTTTAAAATTTTAACTTTAATATTTTTTTATAATCTCTAATTTTTCCATTGGCAGGATACGTACATTCAAAAGTGATAGTAAAATTATCGCGATCTATTGTACATGAAGGACAATTTGGCTTTAGAAGAATGGCGTTAATTTCCTTAAGAACTTCATTCATAACTGCTTCTTTACCTTGCTCTAAATCTTTGTAGTAACGCCTTCCAATTCTTTTAGCACCTCTGGTAAGCGTATTGGCGGATGTTAATGCAATGCTATCAATGTAAATAGCTCTTATATCTCCTATTTTTCTTACTGTAGTATCATTTTTATCCCATAGCACGTTATCATAATATTTATTCCTTTCCCTGTAAACAGTCTCATAATCTTTGTTGATAAGATAAACTTTACTCAATATATATTAGACTTGCGTCAAATTGATTATCAGCATATTAAAAAATTCCAAAGACCGGCACAAATACCCAATATCATATCCATATCATATTGGCGCTTCATTCTGATTTGGTTGTAAATAAT
>JBKBWT010000135.1:0-15777 GCA_046314415.1 Saprospiraceae bacterium | reverse complement strand
AAAACCATTTAGTTTTGAGCGTTTTTTACAATCGGTTAATAAAGCCAAAGCACAGTTTCAACTGCGTGAAAGTGCCGCTACTATTGTAATTCCTGAGCAGAGCCGTGATTTTTTTTCCATCAAAGTGGACGGTAAAATTGTAAAAGTGCATTTTGCGGATATTTTATTTATCGAAGGACTAAAAGAATATGTAAGAATTGTGTGCCGCGATGCGCGTTTTGTAACACTGGAAAGCCTGAAAAACCTGGAAGATTTGCTCCCAACAGATAATTTTATTCGGGTGCATAAATCTTACATCGTTGCTAAAAATAAAGTACAATCCCTGGATGGAAACTTACTGGAAATTGACAAGTATAAAATTCCCATCAGCCGCACTAAACGCGAGGAAATTATAGAATGGATTTTTTATAAATGAAAGAATGAAGAATGAAAAAAATGAAGAATAATTTAATATTTAATTCCTTCATTATTAATTATTCATTCTTTCATTTCAATTAATCTGCCACAATCGCCAGCTTCATATCCGTACTCAACGCCAGGCGTGTAATATTGGTAATATCATATAATTGTAAATTCGCTACTTCGCGCCAGCGCACATTCTGTCCGCGCGCATTAAGTAAGTAAATACGGCTGCCCTTTGCCATTAAAAAAGAGCCATCCGGTAAAATCGCAAAATCTTCCGCACCAGGGATGGTCTCAGCAATCGCCACGGGTTCCGCACTTTCCCAGCCTGAGCCGGTCACCTTTTTTTGCATTAATTTCCAGTCATCATATCTACTTTTTTTAACATATACTATATTTCCATTGGGCAGCATTCGAAAGCAGCGCCCTACTTCCGTAGCAAACACGATGAATTCATCATTTCCAGTATTGCCAATCGCCAAGGAACTTGGGTTCGTAGTCAAAAACGCCGCAATTAACTGGCCACTAATCCAATGATAATATCCAATATTATTTTGATATTTAAAAACAGGCTTGCCATTATTGAGCCGGTCGAGCGGAAATTCCCATAAACGCACCGTGGTATCCTGGGGCGTAAACTCCTGTCGTACCGCCGAAAAACTATACCCACCGGGCATCAGCTGTGCCGAAAATTCCCCTTCCACCGTTTGCGTCACGCGCGTTCGGGTCTTTTTCTCCAGATCAAACACGTACAAGTCGGGCTGCCGATCGTTGGGCATTTGTACCGACATGTATAATTCATTCGGACTAAAAAAAGCCGGATGATTATTATATCCGGTAGCGTTAAAATTAGTGAGGTAACGTGGTTTGGAAAATTGGATGGCAGTATCACCAACCATCTTTAAATCAAACAAATACACATTCGATTTTTGGAGTACTTGTGCCTGTAATGAACCCAGGCACATTACAACAACTAAATAAATCAAGGTGAATGGACGCATAATCTTTCTCTTTATTATATTATAAATAATCTTTTTAAACGTTGTCCGCTGCTTTTGTTTAAAACTGATTGCAAAAATACGCCTTCTTACTCAGATTTGGCAGCTTTTTGACAATTGGGTTTTTATTCCGCAACAAAATGCGTTTTTTGCTCTTTGAATATACGTCATTTTACGTTTTTAATCGCTTTAATTAAAACCGATTTTACATGAACCGTTTTTTGTACACCTTGAATATCTTACTGATTTTCAATTTAGTAAATGCGCAAAGTAATATAAAATTCAGCCTCGAACCGTATGTTTCAGGCTTGAATGAGCCGGTGGATATTGCCAACGCGGGCGATGCACGATTGTTCATTGTGGAGAAGCGCGGCATCATTCGCATTATTGGCGAAAATGGGCAATTGCTGCCGACACCGTTTTTGGATATTGATGCGCGGGTGATTGCCAGCCGGGGCGAACAGGGTTTACTGGGTTTAGTATTTCATCCGAATTATTCACAAAATGGTTTTTTCTATGTAAATTATATTAATAACCAAGGCAATACAGTTGTGTCCCGTTTTAATGTAAGTAATAACAATATAAATATTGCCGACCCCAACAGCGAATTGATCATTTTGACCATCCAACAGCCCTTTTCAAATCATAATGGCGGTAAACTTGCCTTTGGTCCTGACGGATTTCTTTACATCGGCACGGGCGATGGCGGCTCCGGCGGCGATCCGCAGAATCAGTCACAAACCCGTAATTCATTGTTAGGCAAAATGTTACGCATTGATGTAAATAATGGAAGTCCTTATTCGATTCCCACTAATAATCCTTTTGTAAATGATACGCTGACCCGCGACGAAATATGGGCGCTGGGTTTGCGCAATCCCTGGCGTTACAGCTTTGACCGCCTGACGGGCGACCTGTGGATTGCCGACGTGGGGCAGGGTAATTGGGAGGAAATCAACCGCACGACCGCGAATAGTCCCGGTGGGCATAATTATGGCTGGCGTTGTTATGAAGGTAATGCAAATTTTAATACCAATGGATGTAATAATTGGGACACATACGTTTTTCCAATACATGTTTATCGCAATGATGGCACGGTGACAGGCTGCTCGGTGACGGGCGGCTACGTGTATCGGGGCACGCGCTACCCCAATTTGCAAGGGCGCTACATTTATGCTGATTATTGCTCGGGACGTTTCTGGGCGCTCACGCCCGGTGAATCGGGCGTCTGGACCAATGCCGATTTACTGGACACTAATTATAATGTTGTATCATTTGGCGAAGATCAAAATGGTGAATTATACGTTGCAGCAGTAAGTCCAGGTGCGATTTACCGCGTAGTGGGCGACGCAACTACCTCCACCGCAAATCCATTATCTAGCTATAATATTAAAATTTCCCCTAATCCAAGCAGCGATCTTATTAATATTTCAATGGATGTATTAGAAGAAGATAATTACCAATTTAGATTGATGGACGCTCTTGGGCGCACCTTACGTGAATGGCAGGATCAAGTCGGTAAAGGTTTTGTAAAGCAGCTTTCTTTACGCGAATTCCCGCAGGGATTATATGTATTGCAAGTTTATAAAGATGGACAAATTATTACCCGGAAAATACAAAAAATGTAAGATTACTGGAATGAAAGTGGTACATCTTTTATGTGTATCACTTTCATTTATAAGGTAATAGCACTGATTTTAGCAAAAAATGCTTCTTTATATTTACCACTGATAGGAATAGAAATGTTATTAATAAATGCCTGATTATCTTCGATTTTATTAATTTTATAAATATTAACAAAATACGAAAGATGTACCCGCTGAATAAAGGGCGGCAGCGCCTTTTCCAATTCTTTCATGCGCGTATGCACCAGCGTGCGTTGTTTACCCTGATGAAAAATGACGTAATCCTTAGCGCCTTCTAAATAGTCAACTTCCTGAAAATCAATGCGAATCATTTGTTTTCCTGATTTCACAAACATCGGCGGATATTCATTGTCCAGCGTGGCAGCAGTTGTAATAACCGGCTTTTCGGATGTAATAACGCTGGCTGCTCTGGCTTTTAACACGGCTTGCAAAAAACGCTCGAAACGTATGGGTTTCAGCAGGTAATCTATGGCATTTTTTTCATAACTTTCTACCGCAAACTCAGAGTAAGCCGTCGTAAATATAATTTTCGTATTTTTGGGTAAAATATTCGCCAGTTCCATCCCGGTCAGCTGCGGCATATTAATATCCAAAAAAATTAAATCAGCTTCGTTATTTTGTAAGAATGACAAAGCTTCCATGCCATCATAACATTTACCTGCCAGGGTGAGAAAAGGCACATTTTGAATATAATTTTCCAGCAAATCAATTGCCAGTGGTTCGTCGTCAATCAGCAGGCAGCGCATGTTATTTATTGATAATTGATTATTTACAATTTATTATTTTTATTTATCTAAAAATAATATAATAGCATCATATGGGAAATTTTAAATTCACAGTATAAAAAATTTCATTATTATCTATATCCAATTCATATTCATTACCGTATAAAATATCCAGGCGTTTGCGAATGTTATCCAAGCCGGTACCACTGCCCTGACGCTCTGTTTTATTGGGAAAAATTTTATTTTTTATGGTAAAATATAAATAACTTTCTTTTTGTACCAAGCAGATTTTCAACATATTGTGCTTACTTTTTTTATCAATGCCATGCTTAAATACATTTTCTACAAAAGGGGTAAATAACATCGGCGGCACCGGTAAATCCTGTTGTTGTACCTGTACGCTAAAATCATACTGTACCGGATGTAATATACGAATCATTTCTAATGCGATATAATTTTGCAAAAAATCAATTTCGACCGTAAGCGGTACGCGTTCCTTGGGTGCCTGCTCTACAAAATAACGCATAATGTCGGAAAGTTTGGCAACCACTTCGGCGGTTTTTTCCGAGCGAATGTAAGCCAGGCTGTAAATATTATTAAGCGTATTAAATAAAAAATGGGGTTGTACTTGTGATTTTAATAAATTTAACTCCGCGCTGAGATGAAGATTTTTTAATTGCTCCTGTTTTTTTATTAATTGTAAATAATCCAGGCTTACATGTAATAATCCACCAATAATAAAACATAAAAAAACGCTCATAAATGCCACTGCCAGATGTGCCGGACGGAAATCATAAAAATGATCCACTCCAAAAATACGATGATGAATAAAATATTCAGGCGTTGTTTTTAGCAATACTAATCCTATGATTGTCAAAACAGAATATATTGCATATTCCGCAAATTGACGTTTTGGTAAAAAGCGCGGCATCAAAAACAAGCTATTTGTGTAAATCGTAGTGCTGTAAATAATAATATTAATAACAGACGAAATAAAACCTAAAACGGGGCGCTCCCCTCGTACATTATAGACGAGCAACAGCAGGAAAATCAAGCCCCATAACAGTATTTGTATAACAATTAGATTAATTCTTTTCATAAGCATTACAAAAATACGCTCTTTTGCCTGGTTTCACTCATTAATTCGACCCCTCTCCTATTCTTTTCGACCGTTTCAACCATCCTTGATTGCTAATAAATGGCAGAAAAATCAGCATCAATCGACGAATAAACAATGGTCAATTGTATCATAATTATTTAATTTGCAGGTAATTATTCATCCTATTATTATAAAAACAAAAATGAATAAAATGAAATTTAAATTTTTAATACTATTTATTTGCCTTTGGAGCGCTGCTATATTACGGGCGCAGCCTGCTGATAAGAACGATAAACAATTGATTGAGCGTACTTTACAAATGTATTTTGACGGCTGGGCAACCGGCGACACGATTAAACTGGGCAAAGCGATGCATGCATCCTGTCAGTTGAAAACCTACCGCGACGGGAAATTTAATGATGTTGATCGCGCTAAATATTTAAGCTATTTTCAGCCGCACGAACGCGAAAAAGGAGTCAAAACGAAGATTGTTGAGATTGATTACACCGCAAATATTGCAAGCGCCACGACGCAAATTTTGACAGATAAATACCTGTTTACCGATTATTTACACTTAATAAAAACCGACGATGGATGGGTCATTGTGGATAAAATCGCCTATCGTTTTGATAAATAATTATAATATTAAATTAAATAGCAATATTAATAAAAATTGTGGCACATGATAAGATGTACCACAATTTTTTCATTTTTGATTGGCATCAATGGCTTTACGTACGCTGCCGTGTTCCAGCAATTGAGCTTGAGCCGTTTCATAACTGATATTCAGCGCGTTCATCACCATTTTAGTACCGCGATCCACTAATTTGGTGTTGCTCAGTTGCATATCCACCATTTTATTATCCACTACCCGACCGAGTTGAATCATTACCGAAGTACTAATCATATTGAGCACCAATTTTTGCGCAGTGCCTGCTTTCATGCGCGTGCTACCGGTGACAAACTCTGGTCCTACAATCACTTCAACGGCATGGTCGGCGTATTCCGACACCGGCGCGCCCGGATTGCAGGTAATGCAGCCCGTTAAAATACCCTTTTCCTGACAAGTTTTCAAACCATGCACTACGTAAGGCGTGGTACCTGAAGCTGCAATTCCAATCACAACATCCTGATTATCAATTTGATACAATTGCAAATCTTCCCATGCCTGAGTTGCACTATCCTCCGCAAATTCTACTGCCTTGCGAATAGCCGTGTCGCCACCGGCGATCAGACCAATGACCCAGTCTTCCGGCACACCAAAGGTTGGCGGACACTCCGACGCATCCACGATGCCCAATCTTCCACTGGTACCGGCTCCAATGTAAAACAGGCGACCACCGTCCCGCATTTTCTCCACAATATCAATTACCAGCGCTTCGATTTGAGGGATGGCACGTTCCACCGCATACGGCACGGTTTTATCTTCATGATTAATGTTGTGCAAAAGCTCTGCAATGCTCATCTGCTCGAGATGGCGGTATCTAGAAGTGGCTTCTGTAACTTTTTCCATTGACAATTTGCTTAAATGAAGCACGAATTTAGCCGATTTCTTGATTTTATTCGGGAAAAAGTTCTATCTTTGCCTCGCTTTGTTAGAAAGCATAACATTGCTGCAAAAACAGCTTAAAATACGGGGGTTTAGCTCAGCTGGCTAGAGCGCTTGCATGGCATGCAAGAGGTCAGGGGTTCGACTCCCCTAATCTCCACTTTTATAATGCAACTACCTGGTATTCAAGTAGTTGTATTTTTATTTCTAGCTACTTTTTTGGATGAGACAACTTTTGCGACAATTTTCGGGTTATCTCGTCTAAAGCGATTTGTAGCTATGAAACCATTCAAGTTAGCCCGCCTTTACGATGCCGGTAGCGACATCACCCAAAGATGATTTATTTACTTTTAGGTATGGGATGAACAATCATTTTCAGCTTTGCCAAATAAGGAATCACTTCTTGCTGCCAGCGATGCAATTGAGTTTTGTCCTTGCCATTCAAGGTATCCAAAAATTTTGCACGCTTGTTTCGAGGAAAGCATTGGCTTGTGCAAAAGCAATATTACATTGCGCTATGCAAAACACGATAAGAACTAAAAATGGAAGTGATTTTTGATTTTAGAAAAATAACTACCCTGGCAGTTTCCGGTTTTGGCGCATTTAAATTATAATTTATGATACTCATTGTCAGAAATTTGTAAATAATATTATATTTAATAATAAAAAATCAGTTCAGGGATTGAATAGTGATCGTCAATTCCTGGGCGGTAGCGATGCAACTGAATGTTGGGAAGGATAACATGATGCATTATTTTGTAAGAATGAATAATTTTTATTTACCTTACAAAGATGCAGTCATTAGGAGCGGGGCACATCCACATCTTGATGTGGAGCGTCTTGAAGGTAGAAAAGGTTATTTATTAAAACCGCTGCAATTGAATAATAATCAGGAAGCCATTGGAAGTGTCAATATCAAAAGTACCGCCGATTTGCTCTGCGCGCATTCGCATATTGGCTAAGCCCGAACCTGTTGTTTTGTAATTTTTTTGCTTCACTTCGCCATCGTCGTGGATTGAAAAACAAGTAGTGAAAAGTTAAATGTACAATTATTCTTTAGGAGGAAGGATATAAAACAATCAGGAATTTATATATGCGTTCGTTACGCCAAATATTTCACTGCTACTTTTATGGCTTGGCGACAATTTTCAATTTTAAAAATAAAAATATTCCAACTGCCTTGCTCAACCAATCCATTGTTTTTGGAGTTTATAAGTGGCAATAAGTCACCTTCACACATTTTTTATAAATTTAAAATCTTTCTCCCGATTCATCTAGTTTTTTTTATTTTTGAATATAAGTACAATTAAAACGGTAAGCCAACCAACATGAAACAAATCTGGTATTTCGACTCCGTTGATCTTTTCGATATACTTTGCCCGTATAAATTTGCCGATCATGTCATGCACCATCCGCCCGTCACGTATCATAAACACGATTTTTTATTTTTGCCTAATGAGACCGCCAAAGAAATTTACCTGGTCACCGAGGGCAAAATTAAAGTAGGTTATTATGATGATGAAGGCAATGAATTTGTAAAAGTCTATTTATCAAAGGGAGAGATTTTGGGTGAAATGGCTTTTTTGGGACAAAATAAGCACCATGATTTTGCTGAAGTTGTAGAGGAGGGGACGCAGGTTTGTAAAATGAGTGTGGAGAAAGCCCGGGAATTAGCCAGGGATTATGTGCCTTTTGGTACCGAAATTCATAAGAAAATTGGCGAAAACATTCGCAAATTGGAACGCCGTCTGGAGATTTTATTTTTCAAGGATGTCAATAAGCGTTTGATAGAATTACTAAAAGATTTAAAGGAAATGTATGGTCGCCCTTGTCCCAAGGGTAAAGGAATTTTAGTAGAACATGCGCTCACCCAACAAGAACTGGCGAGTTTGATTGCTACCTCGCGTAAATCCGTTTCCCTGATGCTCAATGAGTTAGAACGCGAAGGTAAGCTGGAACTCCAACCCGGTAAATTCTGGATTTTAGATGCCGCTTTCCTGGATTAATTTCATTGTCCATCTTACCAGGCATCACCCCATCTCCCTATCCTCCCTTTACTGTCCGCCCGGCGATAGTTTTTTAGCTTTTTATTTATTTTCTATCAAAAAAATGGAGCAGTGTTACACAGGTAACAACTTGGGCTTACATTCTGATGCAATTTTGTATCATCAAAACGATACAAACAAAAAACACCATGCAATGCCCAATCTGTCATCAGGATTTTAAAATGCTGCTGCATCAGTTTAACGGTGCCGTTGACAGCCCGCTGATGGAAATGTTGCAAAGAGAAGTACCCAATTGGCATCCTGCGCTGGGTGCTTGCACACGCTGCACAGATCAGGCGCAAATAGATGCGTGGACGGAATTTAAAGGAATAGAATTTGGGACGGAAGTAAATGGCTATAAAATTTTACCGATTCCGACCCGTTTGATGGCGCATCCAAATTATACCGGCAAAGGCGTTACAATATGCTTCATAGACAGCGGCTTTTATCCGCATCCCGATTTGGAAGGACGAATATTAGCAGCCGTGAACATTCCTAACGCTGAACACCTAAACTTCCAAACTTCCAAACCTGAAACTTCGGCATGGCATGGAACGATGACCTCCGTTGTCGGCGCGGGCAATGGCGCTTTATCCAATGGATTATATAAAAGTTTAGCGCCGGAGGCAAATGTAATATTATTAAAAGTAACCGATGATCAAGGCAGCATCACCGGTGAAAATATTACCAAAGCATTAAAATGGGCAATAAAGAACCAGAAAAAATATAATATTCGTATAATAAATCTTTCCGTAACCGACGACTGGTCCACTTCCTATCGCGAAAATGCGGTAGATCAGGCAATTGCAAGAGCTGTAGCAGCGGGAATTGTGGTGGTAGTTGCCGCCGGTAATGATGAAAACGCTTACTTAAAAGCTCCCGCCAATAGTCCGCACGCAATTTCCGTCGGTGGTTTGGATGATCACAATACCTTACATCCTCTAAGTTACACCTTATATCATTCGACTTTTGGTAATACCGTGGATGGCATTCAGAAGCCGGATTTACTGGCACCGGCGATCTGGATTCCCGCGCCGATTTTGCCGGAAACAAATGTACAAAAAGAAGCAGCCTTATTATTCGATTTGATTCAAACACAGGACGACCGCTATTTAAAAGCCAAATTTACCAATGTAATAACGCAGCTAAATATTAATAAAAATATTACAGATCAATCTCCCGATATTATACGACAAATCATTCAACAGGAAATTGATCATCGTAAACTAATTTCACCACATTACCAACATGCCGACGGCACGTCGTTCGCAGCGCCCATTGTATGCAGTTTGATTGCACAGATATTAGAAGCCAATCCAGCATTGACGCCCGCCGGTGTACGCAATATTTTGACGCAAACCGCCCGAAAATTACCGAATGCAGCCGTTGAACGTCAGGGTTTTGGCGTCGTGCATCCGCTGAGCGCCGTGTATGCCGCAGAAACCATTCACACCGATTTACCAATATCCTTCACGCCACTTATTAACTACCAGCAACAAACGATTGAATTTTTCTTACATCAACATGCCGCCAGTACCGTAACAGCAACCGGTGATTTTACAAATTGGAGTAAAGATGGAATTCCATTACAAAAACATCATGATATCTGGAAAAGACATTACAACATCTTACCAAAAGGTGAATATCGCTACAAATTCATTATAAACGATAAAGACTGGGTGTCTGATCCGACGAACATATTGCGTGAATTAGATGGTTTTGGCGGATTTAATAGCAAGTTAATTATTGAGTAATAATGTGTTCATGTGCAATGTGTTCATGTGTTCGTGTCCGTCGAGACGTGTACCACCTGAACACAAGAACACAAGAATACACAAACACAACAAAAAATGAATCACTACGATGTAATTATCATTGGTACGGGCGCGGGTGGCGGCACACTGGCACGTCGCCTCGCTCCTACCGGCAAAAAAATCCTCATTTTGGAACGTGGCAATTACGTGCCCCGCGAGCGTGATAACTGGAGTACCCAGGCGGTTTTCCTCGATCAAAAATACACCACTACAGAAATGTGGGTAGATAAAAAAGGAAAAACCTTCCGCCCCAGTATTCATTATTTTGTAGGCGGTAATACTAAGTTTTACGGCGCTGCCCTGTTAAGAATGCGCGAAAGCGATTTTGGTGAAGTGCAACATCATGGTGGCGTTTCTCCGGCGTGGCCCATATCATATTCAGATTTGGAGCCATATTATACGGAAGCCGAAAAATTATATCATGTGCATGGATTACGCGGTGCCGACCCAACCGAGCCTTATGCCAGCGAGCCTTACGCCTATGAGCCGCTGCCGCACGAGCCACGCATTCAGGAATTGCATAATGATTTGCAAAAGCTTGGTTTACAGCCCTTTCCACTGCCAATTGGCGTAAAATTAGACGAAAACAGAGGCGATGCGCCGCCCGTACTCGACCGTTTTGATGGATTCCCCGATGCATCCGAGTCAAAGGCAGATGCGCATGTCATTGGTATCAAACCCGCATTACAATATAAGAATGTAACATTACTAACCGATAGTTATGTAGAGCGCCTGAATACCAATGCCAGCGGCACGGAAGTAAAAGAAGTAGTGGTAAATAAAGATAATGAAAAATACATATTTACTGCGGATATTATAGTGGTAGCCTGCGGTGCAATTAATTCGGCAGCATTATTATTACGCTCTGCAAATGATGCCCATCCCAACGGCTTAGCCAATGGTTCGGATGTAGTAGGCAGACATTATATGTGTCATAATAACTCGGCGTTGTTGGCAATTTCCAAG
This sequence comes from Saprospiraceae bacterium, assembly GCA_046314415.1. Classification (GTDB taxonomy): domain Bacteria; phylum Bacteroidota; class Bacteroidia; order Chitinophagales; family Saprospiraceae; genus JADJNW01. The sequence goes on along the minus strand of JBKBWT010000135.1, from coordinate 4,536 downwards.
AAACCCAATCCGACTTTATTCGGTAAAACCCTGGGATTGAATGACTTCTATCATCGCAGCGACGACTTTGAGTTTCCATTGGGACACGTGCAAATGCTTGGAAAATCAGATCCGCTGATGTACCGCGAAGACGCGCCGGGTTTTGCGCCAGGCTTAGCGTTGGATTATTTAGCAAAACATTCACTTGATTTTTGGATGACCTCCGAAGATTTGCCCGATCCGAATAATCGGGTAATGGTTGGTAAAGATGGTCGAATTCATTTACATTATACCGAGAATAACCTGGAAGCACACCGCCGTTTGTATAAAAAACTCCAATGGATACTGGAGCACGTTGGCTGCGAAACGCACCTGTTTCCCAATCATTTATACCTGGGTAAAAAAATCCCATTGGCAGGTACGGCGCACCAATGTGGCACAATTCGCTTTGGCAATGATCCGAAAACCTCCGCACTGAATGAATTTTGTCGCGCACATGAGGTTCATAATCTCTATGTTATGGATGGTAGTTTTTTTTCATCCAGTTCGGCGGTGAATCCTGCCCTGACGATTATCGCCCAGGCTTTACGAGTTGGCGATCATTTAAAAGAAGTATTACAAGTAGAATCATCCAGCTTGCAACTTACTGATAAAATGGTATAATATTATCCGCTTTTATAATGGGATGTGGCGCAGCCCCTCCAACTCCCCCAAGGGGAGAGAGATGCGCCACATTAACTTAAAACTACTCGACTTTTAATAAAAATAGCATGAAACCATCATCTAAGCATCATATTTTATTAATAATTACACTTTTATTACACATTTATTTAGTTGGACAAACGACGCAGGAAGTAGCGCGGGTAAGCATAACCGTCTCAGACTTAGAACAATCGGTGCGTTTTTATGAAGAAGTATTAACTTTTAAAAAAGTAGGTGAATACGAACTAAATAATTCCATTACACAACCGCTTTTTGGCGTAAATAATCCGGCAACCGTAGCAATTTTACAATTGGGCGACGAACGAATTGAATTATTACAATTTAAAAATAATTCTGATAAACGCTTGATTCCCAGCGATTCCAAAAGTAATGATTTGTGGTTTCAACACATCGCCATCGTGGTGAGCAGCATGGAAAAAGCCTACGAACGTTTGCGTCAATATAAAGTACAGCATGTTTCGACGGCTCCGCAAACATTGCCAGCGTACCTCCCGGCAGCGTCGGGCATCAGCGCTTTTTACTTCCGCGATCCCGACGGACATAACCTGGAAATCATTCACTTCCCGAAAGGCAAAGGGAATAAAAAATGGCAGAAGCCAAGCAAACAGCTCTTTCTGGGCATCGACCACACCGCGATTGGCATTGACGATACCGACAAAAGTTTGAAATTTTATCAGGATTTACTCGGCTTGAAAGTAGCCGGCAACAGCGAAAATTATGGCTCGGAGCAGGAACATTTGAATCAGGTATTCGGCGCACATTTGATCATCACCGGATTGAAAGCACAGCAAGGCTTTGGTGTAGAATTTCTTGATTATTTAGCGCCGCCCGGCGGCAGAAATTACCCGACTGATAGTAAAGTGACGGATCTATGGCATTGGCACACGACGATTGTCGTAAATGATGTAAATGAGACTTTTATACGACTAAAAGAAAAAGGCTATATAATTGTCTCTCAAGGACTTGCAGATGTAAAGCATCCAATTTTTGGCAATACGAAAGCTTTTCTCGCCCGCGACCCGGACGGACATGCGATTCTGATTATAGTAAGTAATAATTTATAAAGTAATTTATAACATATCCTTAATATTATTACATCCTTATCGTAATACCTGCTGAGGAAAGGAAGAAATTTTATTTAACAACAAAAATCATTAGATTTTATCATGAAAACATTATTCAGCATTTTCGCTTTATTTAGCGTCCTGTTAATCAGTTGTCAAACACCAACCAAGGACGTACAACCTTCCGATGATCCGGATACCTATGCTAATTTAAATTCCGACGGCGTGATTATCGACGGCTACGATGCAGTTGCATTTTTCACCGATGGCAAGCCAGTCAAGGGTTCCGCGTCCTTTCAATCCACTTACAAAGGCGCGATTTATCAGTTCGCTTCGGCGGAGCACAAGCAGCTATTTGATTCCGACCCGGAAAAATACAAAGTGCAGTATGGCGGTTGGTGCGCGTACGCCGTATCACTGGGTCGCGTGGCACCGATTAACATCAATACCTGGTCGATCGTGGATGGACGCCTGTTTATTCAGCACAATGACCGCGCCGTGCGGGGTTGGGAAAAGGATGTGCCTGGTAATGTCGTGAAAGCCGATAAATACTGGGCTTTGGTAGCTGGAAATCAAGGCAAGCAGATTCTCACCGACGAAGAAAAGCAGTTTTTGGTGAATGTAAATAAAGATGGTGTAATATTAGACGGGTATGATCCGGTGGCGTATTTCACAGAAAACAAGCCGGTGAAAGGTTCTGATAAATTCACGGCTCGCGTGGACGGCGCTACGTATTACTTTTCCAACGAAGCGAATCAAAATGAATTCAAAGACAATGCCGATAAATACAAGCCGCAGTACGGTGGTTTCTGCGCTTACGCCGTGAGTCGCAATAAGTTACGTCCGATTGATCCCACCATTTTCCAGATTGTGGACGGTCGTTTGATGCTGCAACATTCCAAACAGGCGGACAAACTTTTCAAGGAGGACGTGCCTGGCAATGTAAAACTGGCAGATGGCTACTGGCCTGGTCTGGTGGATAAGAGAGCCGGTAAGCGACTGGCTTATGATAAACCTGCTAAATAAATGTAACGGCTGCTTTAGCGATCGAATTACTAATAAAAACAGCGATTGAAGCTCGCTGCCATAAAATAAATATCATGAAAACCCGACTATTATTTATTTTTTCATTATTCATTTTTTCATTGTTCATTACATCCATTCATTTACACGCGCAAGTCACCGAAACGTATGAATTGACCCTCGAAGGCGCAAAATCCATCATGGCAAAAGCGGTAGAATACGCCAAAGCCAATAATTCGCCCGGTGGTGCGATCGCGATTGTGGATGCCGGAGGAAATCTGGTGTTGCTTGAACGATTGAACGGTACGTTTCCAATCGCTTCGGAAGTGTCACACGGTAAAGCCCGTACGGCGGCGCTGTTCAAAATGCCTTCTAAAAACCTGGAAGACAATATTTTAAAAGGGCGCACTTCCCTGATTACAGTGGGTGAGAATATGTTGCGCGGTGGCGTGCCGATTATTTACAAAGGCAAAGTGATCGGTGGCATTGGCGTAAGCGGTGCGGCGAGTGCCGATCAGGACGCGGAGATTGCCCAGGCGGGATTGAGTGCTTTGTTTTTGCAATAATTTGTAAGCGGCAAGCAACAAGTAGCAAGAAAGCTGGAACTGTGAAAAATCTTGTGGCTTGTAGCTTGTGGCTTTTTCCTAAAAATTTTATCATGAAAAATATTATAAATATTATATTCCTAATCATAAGCATCAGCACTTTCGCACAGGAGAGTCGCGAGCTGGCGATTGGGCAGCCGAATGCAGTGGTGGATTTGCGTACGCACGAAGGTACCCAACTGGTCAATGCCACCTGGAAATACAGCGATGCGAAATTGACAGATGCTACTTTTAAAGCGCCCGGACCGGATAAAAACGATCCGCTGCCCTTATACCCAACCGGCAAAACGATTCATACCCAAGACCTTACGCCGAAAGCCGGCGCTGCGGATTTTGACGATCGCAAATGGCAAATCCTCGATCCGACGAAACTCGAAGAGCGCCGCGGCATGGGCTTGGCTTCTTTCAATTGGTATCGAATTAATGTAACGGTTCCGGCAAAGGTGGGCAATTTTGACCCGACCGGCTCGACGATTGTATTTGAAATTGTACTCGACGATTACTCGGAAATATGGGTGAATGGGAAATTGAATAAAACTTTTGGTCAATCGGGTGATGGCGTGGTGAAAGGCTACAATGCCCGTAACCGCGTCTTTTTGACCGATTATGCGCAGCCGGGGCAGCAGTTTCAGATTGCTATTCTGGGCATTAACGGTCCGATTGCAGATTTACCGAATAATTACATCTGGATTCGCTCGGCGACATTAGATTTTTATAAAACCTATCCAAAACGTAATGATTGGCAAAATTTAGGGCAAATTATTACAATTGATCAGGAATTGTATAATGTTTTGGATGCGGACGTAAAGATTGAAAAGCTGGCAGATGGTTTCCAATTCACGGAAGGTCCGGTCTGGCATCCCGATGGTTACTTGTTATTTAGCGACCCCAATACCAATGTAATTTATAAATATGATCCTGTTTCCCGGAACATATCCATTTATATTACAAAATCAGGTTATACCGGTTTTGACATTGGCGATTACCATCAGCCCGGCTCGAATGGCTTGGCAATTGACCAGGAGGGTCGGCTGGTGGTCTGCCAACACGGCAATCGGCGCGTGATCCGGCACGAGAAAAAAGGTCCGGTTACGGTTCTGTCTGACAATTATAATGGTCAGAAATTAAATAGCCCGAATGAT
>JBKBWT010000134.1:0-15787 GCA_046314415.1 Saprospiraceae bacterium | reverse complement strand
TAGCTCGATTTCAAAGGCGATCTACCAAGTTTTCAAAGAAACTAATTTACCAATGGCATTTATTTCTAATTTTTGTCCATTGGCTTAATTCTCAAGCATCATACATTTTATAACACAACCCACGAAAGTTTCAAATCACACTTCACAACAGAAAAAACATTAGAAGAAAAAATAAAAAGTATTCAAGATCGGCTAGAAGCGGACGTTAACTATCCAAAATTCAAGTTTCGCTTGCAAGTGCATGAATTTGAAGCATTTTTATTTTCAAATCCTGGGATTTTAGCAACGCATTTCGGGGTTGATACAAGTAAAAAAACGGAGATCGAACAAATTCTGAATACTTTTGGCAACAATCCTGAACTAATCAATAACCATCCTGATACAGCACCTTCTAAAAGGCTAGAAAAATTATTTCCCGGCTACGGAAAAATAAGTGATGGCATTCCTTTGGCTACAAAAATTGGTGTTAACAAAATACGGGAAAAATGTATGTACTTTGACAAGGTGTGTACATTATTAGAATAATTTGTAATAGCCAGAATATGATCTTACAATTTGGTTGATTTAGGAAGTGACAATATCTTACAATTCGCATTCCCTTTCCCAAACCCTCCATGTGGTTGCTTAAGAGGGTTTAGGAAAGAGAATGCTCACCAGATATTTGTCAGATTATCTTTCAACTCATAGTAATTGTCTGGAAGATTAAATCTTGATTTTAACAAATAATTTCTTTAAAAAACAATTAGTTGTTGTATAATGATCCGACTACATTATATCATAATATACTCTTTTTGTGATAAATGTAGTCGGATTTTAATAAAAATCAAAAAAATATTACTTCTTGGTAGAAGTGGTGGTTGATTCCTTTTTCTGTACGATCGGCAGGCGAATCTGCGAAGGATATAGCGTGGAGTGATGCACTTTATTATGTGCCGTTACGCCAATTGTTTCATCATAATTATTGCCGCCGGTATTCATGTTGCGATCAAAACGCGGGAAATTGCTACTCGAAATTTCGATGCGAATGCGGTGACCTTTTTCAAAATAATTACTCGTTGACATCGGTGTCATTTCCACTTTATATACCTTGCCCTTTTCCATAAACACCTCTTTATCATAGCCTTCGCGGTAGCGCACGCGCTGAATGGTTTCATCCAGATTGTACGCTTTGCCGTCAGGGTACACGTCAATGAGCTTGATCGTAAAATCGGTGTCTTTCACATCGGAAGAAACGTAAAGCGTCGATTCAATAAAACCGCTCACTTCCACGCCTTCCGTCAAAGGTTCAGACGTATAAACCAGAATATCATTGCGGGTTTCCATCTTTTGCTGATCGAAAGCGCCGCCCTGTACCGCATTGCCCGTACAACACACATTGCCACCGTAGGAAGGCACGGGATTCATCGGATCATACGTGAAACCATCGGGCGTATCCTGCTTGCCAGGAGCAGTGGTGCTCAGCTTGCCATCGCCGTACAAGCTGTTGGCTTTGCCGCCGCTGTTGAGGTAGTAAGTGGTCATTTTTGCTGCTGCTGGCGGCCACACGTCCGACGATTGCCATTTATTCATACCCATCGTGTAATATTGCACTTTGGGCAGTTTTTGTAAAATGCCGTTTTGCTCGCCTTTCAGCCAGTAATCAAACCAGCCATAAATTTGCTCATCGTAATTCAGGCGCGCATCGCCCACGCTGCGTTCCCCTACAATGGTGTTTTCAGTGGCGCGTTTGTAAGAACAATGCAGCACCGGAGCTATAACAAGGTATTGATTGTCTTTGACTTGTGGATCTTTCGCCGTGGCGCGTACATGATTGTACAAAGCTAAATTCGGGCTGCTCGACACATCATACCAGGACACAAACCAAAATCCCGGTTTTTCAATCGGCATATTATCATGATACAAACCGCCCTTGTACCACTTCGGATCATTGGGCTTACGCCGGATCATATCTTCATAAACCCCAACCGGACCATTCACATTTTTAATAATATCCTGAATTGGCAAATGTGCCAAACCTTTTGACCAATCAACCCGCTCGCGCTCTGGTGCCAGGTCAAATGCCTGCGAAGCCCGGATTAACTGCTCCTGCGTGGCATTTTTGGGAAACATCGGACGAATTTCGTCGTTCTGCACACCGTATAACCAAGCCGTGAACAACATCTGTCCCGCGCCCCCGCGATACCAGTTACCCTGTTCATAATATTTTCCAACCCGACCTACGCCCGCACCAAATCCTTGTGGCACAAACGTCGCCAAACCCGGATGATTCAGCGCCACCACTGCCATTTGCCATTCCGCTGTAGAAGAACAGCCAATCGGCGCAATCTTCCCATTCGACCAGGGTTGTTTGCTCAGCCACTCTATTGCATCGTAGCCATCGGTGGTGGGCGGTCCGAGGATGTCCCATTCGCCTTCGGAGAAGTAGCGACCGCGCTCATTTTGCACCACGTAGGCATAGCCACGTTTCACCGCTTCATAAGCGGCATTGTAGGTGCCTGCACGCATTTCGCCGTCGCCCCATGAGTTGAAATTATAAGGCGTTTTGGAGAAAATAATCGGTACTTTCTGGTCACCCTTCGGGCGATAAATATCTGTTGCCAGCCGTACGCCATCGCGCATCGGCATCATCACCTTTTGGTCAATGACCGCAATTTCCTGTAATTTTTTCAGCGCCTCTTCCGCCGACTGCTGTTGTGGCTGCGCCCAGGCGCCTGTGGCCAGCAATAGCAAACTCAGGAACCAAATCAAATTTTGTTTTTTCATACGCTATTTGGTATAGGTTTTGGTGGAGAAATAGAATCTTGAAATTAGACAAACAGCAATGGTCTAATTTTTAGAATGAAGCAAAAAGATAGCTGAATTTTCCAATTCAGGGAAAAATAACCGAGAAAGAAAAACCAGTTGAGTTCTATTTTTCAACGGTTTTTTATATTTGTATTACCTAGTATTTAGTGCGTAAGCCTTATATTAAATAAAACTTAATCAAGTTATAAAACATATCATGTCTGATAAACTCTCCCGACGCGGTTTTATCTCGGGTACCTCTACTTTTGCGGCTTCGGCGGCGACTTTGGGCTGGTTGCCTGCTTTGGAACCAGCGGAAAACACTGCCTTCCAGCCATTGCCAATCCTGCCTTTGCCGCAGGCATCACCCCCTGCTGATAAAACCCTGAACCTCGCACCGGCGCAATGGATTTGGTATCCTGCCAGGCGCATTCTGCCCAATACCTTCTTTCACTTTCGGAGAAATTTTAATATTATAAAGCCAATTCAATCCGCCAAGGGTTGGATCGTGGGCGATAGTCGGTATGTGCTGTTTTGCAACGGCAAGCGGGTGCAATTTGGTCCGGCGCCCTCCGATCCGCGCTTTACCGAGGTGGATCCGGTGGATTTGAAGGCATTGCTGCAAACCGGAATGAACGTCATCGGCGCGACGGTGCTCTACTATGGCTTCGGCGATGGCACCTGGCCCGCCGGAAAAGCCGGGTTTATTTTTAAACTCGATGTCGAATATACCGACGGCTCCAAAGAGCAAGTGGTGAGTGATGACACTTGGCGCGTCCAACTCGCAAAAAGCTGGAAACCAGGCATGTACAAGCGATGGTACTTACGAGCATTGCAGGAATCATTCGACAATCGGCAGTATCCGCACGGCTGGGCGGAGCGCGATTTCAAGCTCGACGATAGTTGGAAAACGGCGGCAGCCATTGGCGGCAGCGCGGATAAAACGGCGTTGCAAACTTCGATTCCCGATTATTTGTACGATTCTGGTTCGCCGACAGTTAGTCAGTTGCGGCAGCGCTCCATCCCGATCGTGCAGGAAATTCCGGTGCCGGTGCAGGCGTTGGTGGAAAGTCATCTCATTCATTGGAAGGTGCCGCCCGAAGAATATTTTGACCTCGTGACTGCCGAGGCGTTCACGGGTGAGGCGGGCGTGCGCGTGGACAAAGGGCAGGGGCAAAGCTGGACGAGCGTTTTGCCGGAAGCGGGCAAGGGCTTGGTGCTGACGTTTGAATTGACCGAACAGGTGGTGGGTTTTCCCTATTTTTCCATGGAAGCCCCGGCGGGCACAACCGTTGAATTGCTGGTGCAGCAAGGGCATGTGCCATTCGATAAAGGCGGACCGGCGTTGATTAATAATAATTTGAATTCCTGGACGCGCTTTATTTGTAAAGAAGGATTGAATAATTTTATGACATTTGATTATGAAAGTGTAAAATGGTTACAATTGCATATTCACGGGGCGACGGGTGCCATTAAAATCAGCAATCCTGGCGTGTTGCGGCGGGTCTATCCTTTCCCGGCAACGCCGACTTTAACCACTTCTGATCCAATTTTACAAAAGTTATTTAGTGCTTCTTTTAATACCGTACTAAATAACTCCCAAGACACCATCGTAGATTGCATGGGGCGCGAGCGCCAGCAATACAGTGGCGACATCGGGCATGTGGTGCATATATTACATCAGGCATATCATGAATCTTCATTGCCGGCGCGATTTATTAATACTTTTAGTCAGGGTATTACATTGGACGGGTTTTTCATGGATAGCTGGCCCGCTTACGATCGCTTGAATCGCCTGGCGCAGCGGCAGTTGGGGCTTACGCCCTGGGGACCTTTGCTCGATCATGGCGTGGGTTTTAATTATGATGTGTGGTATCATTATTTATATTCCGGTAAAAAAGAAGATTTGGAGGAAGTCTTTCCACGCCTGGTGCGATTTTTTCAATATTTACAAACCTTATGGAGTCCGGGAAATTTACTCCCGATTGAAAATCTGGGCGTTCCCACGGTGTGGATGGATACCGATTCATATAAAATGCAGCGGCACAAGCAGTGCGCGTTCAATCTCTATGTAGCCGGTATGTTACAAGACGCCTTTGCCAATGTTTGCAAGGCATTTGGCGAATCGGTATTGCAACAGCAGGCGTTGGAGATGTCTCAGCAATTGGTCAAAACCGTTCGTCAGCATTTTTGGAGCACAACGGAAGGGATTTTGATTAACAACTTGCCGTGGCATAAGGAAGAAGGGGAACTACGTACCTGCGAGCGCTCGATTGCCCAATTTATTTTAAGTGGATTTTCGACTGAAAATGAGCAAGTTAGCTTGGTAAAAGAACTCGTGGAAACGCCGCTGCGCTTTGGCTTATGCTATCCGCCGAATGCCCAATGGCGGCACTGGGCGCTGGCAGCTTGCGGGCAAATTCAACCCGTGCTCGACGAATTTCGTACTAAATGGATTCAGCTCGCCGCCGTGCAGCAAAATAATACCATGCCCGAAACCTGGAACAGCGTGCCCGACACGCACGCGCAGTACAGCCACGCGTCGCTGGCGCCGATTTACCTGGCGTACATGGGCATCGCCGGTGTTACATTCTTGGAACCGGGCGGTCGCAGGATTAAAATCCAACCGCAACCAGCTGATATTGAGCAATTTACAATTCAAAATCATACCCCGCAGGGTCCGGTGGCGATCAACTGGTCGGGCAGCAAAGGGAAAAGAGTGATGGCGATTGAAATTCCGAGCGGCGTTCGGGCGGAGTTGTGGCTGGATGAACGGGAAAAGGTAAAGCTGAAACTTTTAAAAAAAGAAAAAGGGAAGCACGTTTACGAATTGCCCGCTGGTACCGTGTGGAAATCTGATTTGAAATTTACTTAATTTTTGAAATAATTATAATAAGGTAATAAAATATTTACTTAGTTTTGTAAAATAGCCGGTTAAATAAATTAATCATTTAACAGGCTGTAAATAGTTCTTCGTACTTTATTGAATCTGGTGTCTGGTATCTGATTGCTGGCATCTAAAAAGAACCTTAATCCTTCATACTCAACTGCACCCGTTTCCGCGCCACATCCACTTCTACCACACGCACCGTCACTTTTTGCCCTAATTTCAACACCTCCGCCGGGTCTTTGATAAAGCGATTCGTAATTTGCGAAATATGCACCAAGCCATTTTCTTTGATGCCGATATCCACAAAAGCCCCAAATTTCGCAAGGTTGGTCACAATGCCCGGCACCCACATGCCGATTTTCAAATCGGTAATTTCCTTCACACTTTCCTCAAACGCAAACACTTCTGCTTCGCCGCGCGGGTCGAGTCCTGGTTTTGCCAATTCTTTTAAAATATCTTGCAAGGTGGGTAATCCCACGGTATCCGTTACATATTTTTTAATATCAATCTGCTGGCGCGCGCTGGCATTTTTAATTAAAACATCCACCGATTCATTTACATCCTTCGCCATTTTATTCACTATATGATAACTTTCGGGGTGTACGGCGCTGTTATCCAATGGATTAGCGGCGTTTGGAATTCTTAAAAAACCGGCGGACTGCTCAAATGCTTTTGCTCCCAGACCTTTTACTTTTGTCAAATCCTTCCGCGATTCAAACGTGCCGTTTTCGGTTCTAAACAAAACAATGTTCTTCGCCAACGACGGACCAATACCCGACACATATTGCAGCAAATGCTGACTCGCCGTATTCAAATTCACCCCCACCTGATTCACCGCCGAAATCACCACCTGATCCAGGCTTTCTTTTAACTTCGTCTGATCGACATCGTGCTGGTACTGCCCTACACCAATGGATTTCGGATCAATTTTCACCAACTCCGCCAAGGGATCCATCAAGCGCCGTCCAATGGAAATCGCGCCGCGCACCGTCAAATCCAAATCTGGAAACTCTTCCCGCGCCACTTCCGACGCCGAATAAATCGAAGCCCCTGCCTCGCTCACCACAAAAATATCCACAGCCCCTCTTCCGTCCCCCTCAAGGGGGGAAACTATTTTACGGATGAATTGATCGGTCTCGCGGCTCGCCGTGCCATTGCCAATCGCAACGGCTTGAAGCTTAAATTTCTCGATCAAATCCTGCACAATCTCCCCCGATTCCATCACCCGCGACTGCGGTGGATGCGGATAAATCGTGGTATGCGCCAGCACATCGCCTTTCTCATCCAGACAAGCCACTTTACAACCCGTGCGGTAGCCGGGGTCAATCGCCATAATGCGTTTCGGACCCAACGGCGCGGCTAACAACAATTGCCTTAAATTCTCTGCGAAAACTTTAATTGCTTCCTCGTCGGCTTTTTCTTTGGCTTTATTGCGAAATTCGGTTTCCAGCGAGGGTGACATCAGGCGTTTGTAGGCATCTTTCACTGCCATTTTCACTTGCTCTGCCGCGTCGTTATTGCCTTTGACGAATTGCCGTTCCAGTCGCTCCAGCGCTTGCTCTTCTTCAATGTCAATATTCACGCGCAGAATGCCTTCCTGCTCCGCCCGGTCAATCGCCAGCAAACGATGACTCGGAATATGCTTCAACGGCTCGCTGTATTCAAAATAATCGCGGTACTTCGCGCCCTCCTCGCGCTTACTCTCGAACACTTTCGCACTCACTGTTGCCGTGCGCTCAAACAAGCGCCGTACCTGATTCCGTGCGGTTGCATCTTCATTCACCCACTCGGCGATGATGTCGCGGGCACCAGCTAAAGCCGATTCCACGTCTGGCACTTCATCGGTGATAAATTGCTCGGCTTTTAACTCAATATCGCGTTCGCGTTGCTCCAGCATAATCTTTGCCAATGGCTCTAAACCCTTCTCGCGGGCAATGCTGGCGCGGGTTTTGCGCTTCGGGCGGTACGGCAGGTACAAATCCTCCAACTCCGTCGCATCCCAGGTACTGTTGATTTTCGCTTCGAGTTCCGGCGTGAGTTTACCCTGCTCGCTGATGGTTTGCAGAATCGTTTCGCGGCGTTTCAGCAGCGCGTCCAACCGTTTGCTTTCTGCTTGAATAGCAGCCACTTGCGTCTCATCCAGGCTACCCGTCACCTCCTTTCGGTACCGCGCAATAAACGGAATCGTTGCGCCACCATCCAATAATTCCAGCGTTGCCAGCACCTGGCGCTTGCCAATCGCCAGGGTATCACTAATCAGTTGAGGGATCATTTCGGTCATTGGTTCCAAATTTTTGAAAGGGGGGTAAAGATACGAAAAGAGGTATTTGTTTGAAAAGTTAAGATGCAATGAAATCAAACAGAACTTAACTGCAAATCAAAAAACAAATGATAAAGAAGAATGTGCGACTTATCTATCCTTATATGCGAGGATTGAAATGATAACAACCAGTCAGCGCATTTATTATTAATAACAGTTCCCATGGACGGTGATGGGTTGAATAGCTCAGCCTTGTCTTTTGTTTTAGAAAAAATACTTTCAGCATTTCCTTTTATAATAAAAGCAACCATTGATGCACAATCTTCCTTTTGCGAATATGCCAAATGTAAGAACTTTTCGAGTCCATCAATTTCATACTTGCCATCAACTACTTTACCACAAATGTATCTGGACTCGAATGAGGAGAGCCTTTTACATTCAAAAACAAAATAAATTTCATGAAAAGTACATCCAATTTCGATATCTGTTCTTTTCAGATAATCATCTGTATATGCCTGATTCTCTGCACCCAGCCAAATAGATTTATTATTCACCCAATCTTTTAATATTGAGTTATATTGTTGGAAATCCTTTATAAATTCATTTCTGATATCATTTTCCTTTAAAGCAATGATATTTGGAATAAGTTTTACTCTTTCATAACTTTCAATTATTGCAGGCAAAAGCAATTTTTCAATAGCCACTTGTTTAGTTGGATACTTTAAGAAAAAGGGTTTACTTTTTTTTATATGGTTATAAAAAGCATTACTCATTTAGCGCTGGCACATGGGTTAATAATTTTATTTCTTCGTTAGCATCGTTTATAGCTTGTCTTACTGTCCAATCTTTAAAGAAATTACTTTTTATTATAAAAAAGCGGTTTGATTCGTAGAGCTTCGTTTTTATTTCATTGAGTCGGTTTGAGTAAAAAGCTTCTTCTAATTGATTAGATTTAATCAAATGAAATAAGTCATCGTCTTGTAGATTGCTAGTTTGAAGCTCAAGATTAGCATATTGTTTTTCTGCGATAGAGAAACATAAAAATGACCCTAAATTGGGAGATATTTTATAGGATGTCTCTAATGTGTAGCTTTCATCGAGTACCAATTCATAAACTTCCCTAAATTTATTAGCATAAGCTTGTAAATCTTTAAAATTGACTTTGCTGTTTTTTCGATAGACATTAACGTTGTAAAACTCTTTTATTACTTCTTTTTCAAATTCTAGTAATCCATACAACTCATAAAAATATTCTTGAAGTTGTTGTTCAGAATTTATATCTTCTAGATTCAATTCTAATTTTGATACCAGTTCATTTATGTTAGTAAGTAATTTACCATTAGTCAAATTAGGTAAAGGAATTGATTCTATATCTTCAGTTCTTAATTTAGGTCTCTTAAAATCTCCTTTACCCCATTGAACAGAAGTATGAAAACAATAATAGCTTATGATAAAAGAGTTAATTATTCCTGATAAAGTTTTAGAAGATATATAATTTGTTTGGCTTGAAATGACTCGTATCCCCAATACATCGTCACTAAAAACTTCTGAATTTACTACTCTTGCTCCCCTTAATCTTAATTGATCCTCCTTATGTGGTCTAACAGGAATTAATATACGTTCTCCTTCATATATACTCTCATCAACACGTTTTCTGTGAAAATTTTGATTCCAATTTATACTTAAAGTTTCGTCAGAAACTGAATACTTATTTATATGTTGCGCTTTAATCCATTTTCGAAGTATTGGCATGCCTGTTCCGATCATTCCTTTTTTTGCTTGAAATCCAGAACGACATTCAATAATAAAATCTCTATTTCTTTCTAAGTATAATTTTCTAACCAATTGATAATCTTCCCAGCCTCCATTTACAAAAATTCGCCATATCAGGTCATCCTGTAAAAAATCTGAGCATCGCACGGTTTTTTGGTCATAATCCGTATAGTGAATAAGATGGAAGGCTTCTGAGAAACGGTTCAATTTTGGAGAAATATATTTAATAGCATAATCTCCTTCTATTGCAGCATTAAACACGAGGACAGCACATGGCTCTGTAGCTCCGATCTCAATAGTTTTTCCATTTACCTTTCCAATTGTCCTTTTCCGGAAAAGAATTTTATTTAAATTAGATAATTCATAAAACTCCTTGATATGATACTTTTTCAGAATTGTTTCGCGGAAAGCTTTTGCGTTTTCGTTCAAGAAAATAGCATTATTGACTATTAAAGCGAAGGAAGTTTTACTGTGTGCCCATTTTTGCACTCTCAGCACAAATGCCTGAGAACGCTGATAATCAGAAACACTTTCATAGTCTGATTCGGTTCCTTTCTTTCCTTTAGCACCAATCGCCTTTCTTTCCTTAAGATGTTCTTCATCATCATCTTGAGGAACACTGCCCCAAGGAGGATTTCCAACAATGCAATCAAATACTTTAGCTTCAAAGACCTCATTTCGAGTTAAAGTATTAGCACATAAGAGGCTCTTATTTATCAAGCTTGGTAAAATGGGAGCTTGATTTTCAATTTGATACTTGATAAAATTGGGGTCTAAATCTTCTAACAAGGTAAGATAAAGGCTGAATGCCGCAATCTGCAATGCTTGCGGATCATTATCTATACCAAATATTTGGTTTTCGAGTATTTGTTTCTTTTTTTCAAAATTATTTTCTGCACGCTGTTGCTTAACTATTTGCTTGAAAGCCTCTACTAAGAAAGCTCCAGAACCACAAGCAGGATCAAGAATAGTCAAATTTTTATTCTTTTTTAAAACAGGTAGGAATGCTCTGCCGAGCATGAAATCAACAACAAATTTTGGTGTATAATAAATTCCTTTACCCTGTTTCTTTGCATTATCAAGAAAAGCTTCGTAAACATTACTGATTAATTGGATAGGAATATAATCAAAGCGATAAGGGAAAAATAATCGTAATTGCCCTGATTGGTAATCTGTACTAAAAAACAATGCTAATTTACCTAAATAATCTTCCTTAATCTGATTCGATGTTAAAATATCATCTTTAAAGATATCTCCGTTAATTTTTCTTACTTCTTCAAAGGCATTGATCAATTTATCAGCTTTTCCACTCTCAAGAATAGTAACAAGATAATTGGAATCATAAATGCCTCTATCTTCAAGGTATTTTAGAAAAAGGCAGCGTAAAATTAAGAGATCAACTACTCTTGGTTGATTAGAATGCTTTAATAAATCTTCTCGTAAAGCAATCAGATTCAAGAGTAAATCTTTATCAACTTCATGCTCCCTTTTTTGTTTCTGCTTCTCAATTACAAAATCAAAAAAATAGCCTGCATCTAATCGTTGTCTTGAAACAATTTGCTTCAAATCTGCTATTTCCTTTGAATCGACACCTTCAGGAATAGTATAAATAACTGCAAATTTAGGATTGTCTTTATTGGGCTTTATTTTTGCATTAAATATGAGTGTTTCTTGATCTGAGAAGACAATGAAGTTATTAACATAATTGCTGTTCCATAATTTTTGATGAATATCAAATAAAGTATGATCTGAAAAAAAGGATTGAGATGATAGATAGTAGTAGGCAACGGGAATAGAAATAGGGTTCTCTTTTCTCTCTTGGGCAAAATTTACATGATAAATAAAGGATGACTTGTACTCTTTTGAGAGATTAAATCCCAAAGCTTCAAAAAAATGGTAAACTTTATTTTTTGTTTCAGATGCCATTAATCTCTGTTTGAAGCTTTAAAAGAAAACGCGCTTTTAACTCTCAAAATTAGTATAAAGTTTTGGAAAAAGCTAATGTTACAAACAGGAAAATGAAACTTTTTGGTTTTACTCATTTTAAGTTAATGGTTCATTTCCACCACCTCCACTCCCTTCATCCACAACTCATACTCACTCAAATCTATTGCATCATTCCAAATCACCCCATAGCCGCCGCTGGCTACTTGGGCAGCATTGAATAAGGTTTCCTGTTTTAATGCCTGAAAAGCGGGCGTTTGTAGTCGTTCTTTCAAAGAATAAACTTTAATAATGCCATTGTCGAAGATCACAAAAAGGCAATGGTTAGAAAGTGGTTCGATGTATTTGATGGTTGGATAAGTTTCCATTTATTATCAGGGCTTTACCGGAATAAATTTAAAACCCTTTCCCCACATATGAATTTTACATTCAAAAAGTGGTGTGGTTAGAATGAAAACTGTAACGTATAGACATGAAAAGTAAAAGCAATATCCTGTCCAAAGTATGCGCAATTGCGTGTATATTAGCTGCGGCAAGGAATCCATTCCGTACTTTTCTCAATAATACTTTGTATGAACAATTACCGATTTATTGGACTTTTTTTATTGCTGGCGGCTTGTAATAGTGCTGGAAATCAAGCGCCGGTACAAAAAGCAACAACTGTGACAACTTTCATTGGTACTTATACCCGCAAAGAGGGACATGTAGATGGCAAGGGTGCCGGTATTTATGTGTTTAGTCAGGATAGTAGTTCGGGCTACCTGGATGAATTGCTCGTAGAAGAGGATATTGTCAATCCTTCCTTTTTAATACCTAGCCACGATGGTAAATTTTTATACGCGGCGGAAGAAATCGGTCCGGCGGTAGATACCGTAGGGCACGTGGTGGCGTATGCCTGGGATGGCAAGGCATTGCAAAAAATTAACAGTCAGTCGTCGCATGCGTTTGCGCCTTGTCATTTGAGCACGGATAGCCAGGGGCGGTACGTCTTTGTGGCAAATTATGTGGGCGGCACGGTGGCGATACTGCCGATTGATGAAAATGGAGGGCTGAAGCCTGCGAGCGATGTCATAAAGCTGAGTGGCAAGGGTCCGCACGCGCGGCAGGATTCCTCGCACCCGCATAGTGTGAATCTTTCGCCGGATGAAAAATATTTATACGTACCCGATTTAGGCACCGATCGGATTAATATCTTCCAGGTCGATTATCAGAATGGCAAATTAGTACCTGCGAACCCCGCGTTTATTGCTATGCAACCCGGCGCCGGACCGCGGCATTTTACATTCCACCCTGTACAATCTTATGCTTATGTAATAAATGAACTAAATAACACGATAACTGCGTTGCGCTGGCAAAAGGAAACCGGTGCGCTGGATACCATTCAGTCGGTGCCGACCTTACCCGCTGATTTTCAGGCACAAAACACCACTTCTGATATTCACATCACCCCGAACGGGCAGTTTTTATACGGTGCGAATCGCGGACATAATTCTATTGCGGGCTATAAAATTGATGTAAATAATGGGCAACTGACGCCCATTGGGCATACGCCGACGCAGGGGGAAATTCCGCGCAATTTTGCTATTTCGCCCGACGGACGCTTCCTGTATGCCGCTAACCAAAACTCCGATAACATCCTGATTTTCAAGATCGGTGCGGACGGACAATTGCAGTATCAAAACGAAGTGAAGACGCCAACGCCGGTGTGTGTGCAGTTTGTACGTTAAAAGAGCAATTATGGAGAGACGAATGGCTTGCAAAAACCTTCTTTTCCGCTTATTTTTGTAAAAAGCATGTGATGTACATTTATAAGAATATTATAACAGTAGAAGCGGACAAACGCAGCGGAAAGCCCTGTATTCGAGGCTTGCGAATCACTGTAGAAGATATTTTGCGCTGGTTAGCCTCGGAAATGTCCATAGACGAGATTTTGGAAGATTTTCCCGATCTCACGCGGGAAGATATTTTAACCGCCCTCGAATTTTCGGCTGAACAAATGAAACGGATTCAATACGCAGCTGCATGAAATTGTTGATTGACCAGAATATTTCGCATCGTATCATAGCTTTTATTCAAAATTATTATCCGGAAGCCGTACACGTGCGAGAAGCCGACTTAAAAGATGCCAATGACGCTCAGATTTTTAGATATGCGAGAGAACACGGCTTCGAAGCAATTATTACCCATGATGATGATTTTTCAAAACTCTTGCAAACATTCAATGCACCACCCAAAGTCATTCAATTCCGAACAGGCAATGCAAAGACAAAATTCCTGGCAGAACTCCTAATAAATCAACAGGGAGCTATCCGCACTTTTTTAGATAGCGAAGAAGCCGATTATTTTGAAATTTTTGCAGTATAATTATTTTATGAAAAATTATTCCCGCCGCCAATTTATTCACGCCACCGGTCACGTGGCTGCCGGACTTATCATAATGCCGCAATTTTTATTACAATCACTAAAAGAAACCGGCTTTACCACGCATCTTTTTTCCAAACACTTACATTGGCTGGATTATGCGCGTATGGCGGAAACGGCGGCAACGCTTGGCTTTGATGGGGTGGATTTGACGGTGCGCCCCGGCGGGCATGTGGAGCCTCAGCGGGTAAAAGAAGATTTGCCCATAGCAGTTAATTTATTACAAAAAGCTGGTTTACAGGTCAAAACGATTACGACTGCCATTGAAAGCGTTGATTCTCCTTTTGCAGAAGATATCATAAAAACGGCGGGCAATTTAAATATTCAGTACTATAGGCTGGGTTGGATTAAATATGATGCAAATAAATCATTGGAGGAAGATTTAAAAAGGATTAAAAAACAGCTAAAAGCACTAAATGATTTAAATCGAAAATATAATATTCGGGGTGCGTATCAGAATCATGCGGGGAATAGTTTTGGCGCAGCGGTGTGGGATTTGTGGTCGGTTTTAAAAGAATTGGATTCAGAATGGCTTGGTAGCCAGTACGATCTGAGGCATGCGATGGTAGAAGGGCTGCACGCCTGGGAAAATGGATTTGAATTGTTAACGCCTTTTATTAATACTTTAACCGTTAAAGATTTTTATTACACGAATGTAAAAACGGGTGATCCCTTGCAAAATGTGCCGCTCGGCGAGGGGATTGTAAAATGGGACGCTTTTTTTAAAAAATTGAAGGAGAAAAACATCAAAGTGCCGATTAGCTTACATTGTGAATATCCCTTGGGCGGCGCCGATCAAGGGCAGAAAATGCTGACGATACCTGAATCAGAGGTTTTGAATGCGTTAAAACGGGATTTGGCTGTAGTGAAAAAATTAATAGAATAATTGCTAACAGCACTCCAAGTGCTGTTAGCAATGTAATGTTACCGCGTCAAATACATATACCGCTGCCGGTCTAACTCGCGGAAGTACGGATCGCTCAGGTCTTTGATAAAATAAATCGCCTCGCCCGTGGATTTCATTTCCGGTCCGAGGTTTTTATCTACATTCGGGAATTTTTCAAACGAGAATACCGGTACTTTAATGGCAAAGCCGCTTGGCTGGGGCTTGATGTCAAAATCCTTGAGCTTGTGCGTGCCCAACATGATCTTCGTAGCGATTTGCAGGTAAGGCACTTTGTAAGCTTTGGCAATGAATGGCGTGGTACGCGACGCGCGCGGGTTGGCTTCAATCACATACACCTGGTCGCCTTTGATGGCAAATTGAATATTGATTAAACCTTTGACATTCAGCGCTTTGGCGAGTTTGTGCGTGTATTCTACCATGGTGGAAACCGCTTCTACCGAAAGGCTGTAGGTAGGCAGTACCGCCGAGCTATCGCCCGAGTGGATGCCCGCCGGCTCGATGTGTTCCATGATGCCCATGATGTGCACATCGTCCCCGTCGCAAATGGCGTCGATTTCGGCTTCTTTGGCGCGCTCCAGGAAGTGATCGATGAGCACGCGATTGTCGGGCATGTGTTTGAAAATAGTTAAAACGTGGTGTTCCAACTCATCATCATTGATCACAATGCGCATATTCTGACCGCCCAACACATAGGAAGGACGCACCAACAACGGGTAGCCAATGCTGCGAGCAACTTGCAAGGCTTCGTCGGCATCATTCGCCACGCCATACTGGGGATAAGGAATTTCCAGTTCTTTCAGCATATCGC
>JBKBWT010000133.1:0-15828 GCA_046314415.1 Saprospiraceae bacterium | reverse complement strand
AATAAAATCCGATGGAACAATTTACTTCACCGATCCGCCCTATGGTTTGCCAAAAGCATACAACGACGCGAAAAAAGAAGTAAATTTCCAGGGTGTTTACCGCGTTAAAAATGGCAAAACCGACCTGCTGACGACTAACCTGGGCGGACCCAACGGCATCGCCTTCTCACCGGACGAACAATACCTGTATGTAAGCAATTGGGATATTCGAGATATTCATCATACGAAAACGCTCTGGCGCTTCCCCGTACTGCCCGATGGCACCCTTGGCAAAGGCGAAATTTTCTTCGACATGAATCAGACCGACGATGACGAAGCACTCGATGGCGTAAAGGTTGATAATCAAGGTAATGTCTTCGCTTCCGGACCCGGTGGCGTCTGGATTATTTCGCCGCAGGGCAAGTACCTGGGTAAAATTATTGGTCCGGAACGCCCGGCAAATATGGCTTGGGGCAATGATGGAAAGACGCTTTACCTAACGGCACATACCGGATTGTATAAAATCAGAACCAAAAATGGAGGAAAGATTGCAAGTAAGCCGCAAGTTACAAGCGGTAAGCCTCAAGAAACGAAACTCAAGTAATCTATTGGCTTTCAGCCAACAATAAAAAACTAAATAATCATGCAACAACAAATAAAAAAATTACAAGGACAAACCGCCATTGTAACCGGCGCAAGTTCTGGTATTGGCAAAGCCTGCGCGATTGCACTGGGATTGGACGGTGCCAATGTGGTGGTCAATTATTCCGGTAACAGCGCTGGCGCAGATGATGCCGTCGCAGTGATCAAAAATGAAGGTGGCAATGCCATTTCATTTAAAGCCGATGTCAGCCAGCAAGACCAGGTGAAAGCCATGTTCAAAGCCGCCGTGGACACCTTCGGCACGGTGGATATTCTGGTGAATAATGCCGGTTTGCAAAAAGATGCGCCTTTCGTAGAAATGACTTTAGAAGACTGGCAATTTGTATTAAATGTTAATTTAACTGGTCAGTTTCTTTGCTCACAAGAAGCCGTGCGCGAATTCCTGCGCCGGGGGATGAATGGTTCCAAAGCATTGGGTAAAATTATATGCATGAGTTCGGTGCACGAGTTGATTCCCTGGGCAGGGCACGTGAATTATGCGGCTTCCAAAGGCGGTGTAATGTTGATGATGAAATCATTGGCACAGGAATTAGGTCCGATGAAAATCCGCGTGAATAGCATTGCGCCGGGTGCGATTAAAACGCCGATCAACCGCATGGCTTGGGATACTCCGGAAGCCGAGCAACGCCTGCTCAAACTCATTCCCTACAAGCGCGTGGGCGAAACGTCTGACATTGGCAACGTGTGCTGCTGGCTCGCTTCGGATGAGTCCGACTACATTCATGGTGCTACGCTTTTTGTGGATGGCGGTATGACGCTTTATCCAGGATTTGAAGATAATGGTTGAGGAACAAGCGGCAAGTTACAAGCTACAAGTTGATTAGAAATTTTTTCAATTGAATTTTGGCGAAACTTGTTGCTTGCGCCTTGCGGCTTGTTTCAAATAAAAACATTCCATCATTCCAATAAAAAACTATGAATCAAGAAGAAAAACGCCTAAAAGAAAATTACAGCGGCGAAAAAAACTGGCTCAAATGGGGACCCTACCTGAGCGAACGCCAATGGGGCACCGTGCGCGAGGATTACAGCGAAGGCGGCACGGCTTGGGACTACTTTCCGCACGACCACGCCCGCTCGCGCGTGTATCGCTGGGGCGAGGATGGCATTGCCGGCATCAGCGATGAACTGTGTAATTTATGCTTCGGATTGGCATTGTGGAATGGCAAAGACCCGATTTTAAAGGAAAGAATGTTCGGATTGACCGGTCCGGAAGGTAATCATGGCGAGGATGTGAAAGAAGCCTATTATTACCTTGACAGCACGCCGACCCATTCTTACATGAAGCATTTATATAAATATACCTTTTGGGAATATCCATATCATAATTTGGTTGAAGTAAATAAAAATCGCTCCAAATATGAGCCGGAGTATGAAATCCATGATGCAGATGGCTTTCGGGAGTCGAGTTATTATGATGTCTTTACTGAATATGCGAAAGCTTCGGAGGAAGATATTTGCATTCGCATCACGATCAACATGCGCGGGCGGCACGACGGGCATATCTGGTTACTGCCAACGCTTTGGTTCCGGAATCTCTGGTCTTTTGGCTTGCTGAATGAGAAACCCACTATTTACAAAACGGACGATGATAAAAATTGTGTAATAGCCCGGCACCCGAAATTAGGCGATTATTACTTGTATTATGAACAACCGGAACGCATCTTATTCACTGAAAATGAGACCAATAACGAGCGTTTGCATGGTGTACCCAATGCCACCCCGTTTGTAAAAGATGCTTTTCATGATGCAGTTATTCAGCAAAATTATGAATGGTTAGCCGAAAAACAGGAGGGTACTAAATTTGCACCGGTGTATCATTTCCATCTGATTCCGGGTGAGAAAGTAGAAATCCGCTTGCGACTCAGCAAAAACAACGGCAAAGTCAATCCGTTGGGCAAAGAATTTGAAACGACGTTCCAGACGCGCCAGCGCGAGGCGGATGATTTTTACAAACCATTCAAAAAAGGCAACAACGAAGACCTTGCCAACATTCAGCGCCAGGCGTTTGCCGGCATGCTGTGGAGCAAACAGTATTATAATATCGATATGCCCCGCTGGTTGAATGGAGATCCCGGACAGATTCCGCCGCCACAAAACCGCAAATTCGGGCGCAATCATCACTGGATGACGCTGAATAATGAGGACATCATTTCCATGCCCGACAAATGGGAATACCCCTGGTATGCCGCGTGGGACCTGGCTTTCCACTGTGTGCCGCTGGCAATGGTGGATACCGAATTCGCTAAAAATCAATTAATTCTCTTCCTGCGCGAGTGGTACATGAATCCGCAAGGGCAGTTACCGGCTTACGAATGGGCATTTGGCGACGTAAATCCACCGGTACATGCGTGGGCTTGTTTGCAAGTGTATCAAATTGATAAACAACGCAATGGCAAAGATGATAAGGATTTTCTGAAGCGCGTTTTCCAAAAATTACTGCTCAATTTCACCTGGTGGGTCAATCGCAAAGATGTCAATGGGAACAATGTGTTTGAAGGTGGCTTCCTGGGTTTGGATAATATCGGCGTTTTCGACCGTAGTAGCTACATTCCGGGGGGCGGGCATCTGGAACAAGCCGACGGCACGGCGTGGATGGCAATGTATTGCCTGAATATGCTGGAAATCGCGCTGATTCTGGGCGAAGATGATGTGGCTTATGAAGACATGGCGACCAAGTTTTTCGAGCATTTCGTTTACATTTCCGAATCGCTGAACCGCATCAGTGCGGACTGGACAGGTGCCTGGGATGAAGAAGAGGGCTTCTTCTACGACATTCTTGCCTTGCCCGATAATCGCTACATTCCACTCAAGGTGCGCTCGCTGGTGGGGCTATCTACTTTGTTTGCCACTTTGGTGCTGGACAATGAAAAGCTGAAAAAGCTGCCGGATTTCTACCATCGGCTCAAGTGGTTTCAGACTTATCGCAAAGCAAACCAACAGTTTCTGGTCATTGATGATTTGCATGATGGCAAGGATTTGCTGCTGTCGCTGGTGCCCAAAGATCGCCTCGAACACTTGCTGAAAGCATTGCTAGACGAAAATGAATTCCTGAGTAAAGGCGGCATTCGCTCGGTTTCCAAGAAACATGAGACGCCGTACATGGTCAACATTGATGGGCAGGAATTTGGCTTGAAATATGAACCGGGTGAATCGACCACCGGCTTATTCGGTGGCAATTCCAACTGGCGCGGTCCCGTCTGGATGCCCATGAACTACCTGATTATCCAGGCATTGCGCACTTACCATCAGTATTACCAGGACACGGTGCAGGTAGAATGCCCGACCGGTTCCGGCAAATGGATGACGCTCGACCAGGCTGCCGACGAAATTTCCAACCGCCTGATTTCCATCTTCCGTCGCGATGAGTTGGGCATGCGACCGGTACACGGGCGGCGTGACAGTTACCACTTCGATCCGCACTTCCGCGACCTGATTTTATTCTACGAATATTTCCACGGCGATACCGCGCGGGGCGTGGGTGCTTCGCATCAAACCGGCTGGACGGGCTTGGTGGCAGAATTGATTGATCGTACCAATTGGGAACCCAAGGTTCCGACTGCTTCTACGACCGAAGAGACGGCTATGGCAATTTAAATTACTGGAGGGGTGGAGTGATGGAAAAATGGAATACAGGAAATACTAAAACTGATTCTAGCCTTCCAAAACTCCAATCTTTTTCCAAAATATTTGAGCAGGCTTCAAAACAAAAACCATGTTTTCAAAATACGAAGAGCTATCCTCCAAAGAATGGCTCATTACCAATGGTTTAGGTGGCTACGCGTCTTCAACCGTAATGGGCGCAAACACCCGGCGCTATCATGGACTGCTGGTGGCTGCCTTCAATCCTCCAACCGATCGGCGCGTGCTGGTCTCTAAAGTGGAAGAAACCTTAGACAGCAAGGGCGAATCCTTCGAGCTTTCCACCAATCGCTATCCGGGTGTCATTCATCCGCAAGGCTTTCAATACTTGCAAAGCTTTGAACGAACGCCACTACTGAAGGTTACTTTTGCGCGGCAAGACGATGTATTGATACATAAAACGGTTTTTCTGCCCCACGGCAGCAATACCACGATTGTTGAATACGAAAATGCAGGAAAGACGGCGCTTACTTTAACCTTAAATCCGCTTTTGGTGCATCGGGACTACCATGGTCTGTTTCAGGAAAATGAGTATTTCAATTTTTACACCGAGCAACCGACACACAACCTGCTGAAAATCTATGCACATTATGGTGCGCCGCCACTATTCATTCATTTTAGTAAAGGAACCTTCACTGCGCAAGCAACCTGGTTCAAAAATTTTGAATATGAGGCGGAACAGGAACGCGGACTCGATTTTCATGAAGACGCCAAGAGCGTTGGCATGATTCAAACAGCATTAGCCCCAGGCGAAAAGTGCTTTTTGACATTTACACTGGAAGAAGCCGTTTTACAAACCGACCCGGAAGCTTTAAAAGCCAATGAAATAGCACGTCTGAAAGCATTAGAACCGAATACGAGAGACGCTTTCTTACGGGATCTGACCGTGGCAGGCGATCAGTTTTTAGTGCAGCGCAAGTCAACAGACAGCGCTACGCTCATCGCTGGTTATCACTGGTTTACTGATTGGGGACGCGACACCATGATTGCCATGCGTGGCTTAACCATTGCCGCTGGAAAACAGGATGTATCCAAATCCATTTTACGTACTTTCCTGCAATATCTGGACCGAGGCATGCTGCCCAATCGCTTTCCCGACCAGGGCGAAGCGCCGGAGTATAATACCTTTGACGCAACGCTTTGGCTGTTTGTGGTGCTGTATGAATATTATGAAAAGTTTCAGGACCTCGCTTTCATCGGGGAAGTCTTTCCAAAACTGACCGAAGTATTGGATTTTCATGTCAATGGCACCCGCTACAACATCCATGTCACGCCGGAGGGCTTGCTGTTTGGAGGAGAAGGCTTGGCACAACTCACCTGGATGGACGCCAAAGTAGGCGATTACGTGGTGACACCGCGTCAGGGCTGCCCGGTAGAAATCAATGCGCTGTGGTACAATGCGTTGGAAATTTATACTTTTTTCGCTGCCATTTTAAATCAGAAAACCAATAGCTACGCGAATTTGACAAAAAAGGCGAAAGCCGCTTTCCGCCAGTATTTTTTGAATGACCAGGGCTATTTGAATGATGTGATCATTCCCAATGAATATGTGGACGATGCCATTCGCCCCAATCAGCTGTATGCCATCAGTCTGCCGTTTCAATTATTGACCAGGAAAGAGGCGCAATTGGTACTTAAAGTAGTTGAAGAAAAACTATACACGGATTACGGCTTGCGCTCTTTGGATGAAGCAAATTCCGACTTTAAAGGTACTTATGGCGGCGACCAATGGCAACGCGACACGGCGTATCATCAAGGTACGGTGTGGGCTTTCCTGTGGGGCGAGTACGCGCTGGCATATCTGAAAATACATGGTTTTTCACCAAAAGCTTGTAAAACGATACAAACCAAACTGCAGCCATTACAAAAGCACTTTTACGAAGACAATTGTCTGCACGGCATTGCTGAAATCTTCGATGGCTCCAATCCCAGACAGGGTAAGGGTTGTATCCAGCAAGCCTGGTCAATCGGGATGCTGTTGAAAGTGCTGCTGGAAATGAATTCAAGTCAGGTAACATCGGTCAAATTAGCAAATAGTATTTCACTCAACTAAATTGTGTTCAGGTATTTGTGTATTCAAGTGTTCGTGTACGGCGCGGACGTGAATACATGAACACCTGAACACGCGAACACAACTACCATGTGGACCGCATTACAGAAAAACTGGCGTATTTACCTCATCGAAGCCTGGGCATTAGGGATGTTTATGGTGTCCGCAGCATTGTTTACCATTGTAGTAGAACACCCGGAACTTTTGGTAAGAAGGAGCATTGAATCGCCACTACTTCGACGTTTTTTAATCGGAATAGCCATGGGTTTGACTGCCATCGCGTTGATTTATTCTAACTGGGGCAAGCGTTCCGGTGCACACATGAATCCGGCAGTGACGTTGACAAATTTGCAACTGAATCGAATCCGCCCTTACGATGCACTATGGTACATCCTGGCGCAATTTATCGGGGGTACTTTGGCAATTTTATTCATTAAATGGTTGGCATTCCCTTATATTTCCATACCGGATGTCAATTACGCCGTGACTATTCCCGGCAAGGCAGGCATTTGGGCAGCGCTAGGCATGGAATGCTTCATTTCATTTGGACTTTTTCTGATGGTACTTTACCTCAGCAATCATAAAAAATTGGCACCTTACACAGGCTTTTTTGTCGGCGGGCTGCTGGTATTGTACATCACGCTCGAAGCGCCTTTTTCCGGCATGAGCATGAATCCGGCGCGCACTTTTGCTTCGGCTTATCCGGCTAATATATGGACAGGCTGGTGGCTTTATTTTATAGGACCCATTGCTGCCATGAATCTGGCGGGTTTCCTCTATCGCCGCTGGTATCGAACAACGCACAACAGCAATTGCCTGACAATGGATTGCCACATGGCTGGACAAAAACATGATAATGTAACCTACGAGGTGCTGGGACCGAAACACTTATTAAAACAAATAGGGGCTGGTAATCAAAATGCTGTAACAAAAAATATCCTATAAATGCTGGGTTGTAAGGATAGTTATGGTAACCAACTCAATCCCACACATAAAGGATTGAAATACCCGGAAAGCCCCAGCGGGGCGATATAATTATAGCCAATGCAAAAGAAAACGATAGGAAACCTCATCGAGGTGACATATTATACCTATTTGTATCACCCCTAAAGGGGTTTATAACAAATTGTCTATCAAAAGACTATAATTATTTTATTCCTATGGGGTTAAGTCCTGACTAACATTGCATCATTTTTAAGTATTACAAACGATAAAACAATGAAAAAATCAGTCCTCATCACCGGTGCTTCCGGTAATTTAGGTAGCGCAGTAGTTAAAAGGTTTCAGCAAGCAGATTATCGGGTACATGCGGTGGCTCGTGACGCGATGGGTTTGGATGGCGTAGAAGTAACGCCGGTTGACCTGACCAAGGAAGCCGATGTTACTGCCTATATTGAAAAAATTACCGCTCAGAACGGCAATTTACAAACAGCCATCTTGCTGGTAGGCGGTTTTGCCGCAGGTAATTTAAAACAAACCGACGGTGCAGCGTTACAAAAAATGTATCAACTCAATTTTGAGACGGCTTACTTTGTAGTGAGAGCCCTATTACCGCACTTTGAAGCCAATGGCGGCGGACACTTTGTGCTCATCGGTACACGGGCAGCCTTTACTCCCAAAGACGCGCAGCACCTGGTGGCGTATGGCTTATCCAAATCGCTGGTGATGTACCTGGCAGAAATCATCAACGCTTATGGCAAAGACAAAGGCATACAAGCCTCCGTAATCGTGCCGAGTACCATTGATACGCCGCAGAACCGACAAGCCATGCCCAATGCTGACACCGAGAAGTGGACCACCGGCGAAGCGATTGCCGATGCCATTTATTTCCTGACCACCGATTCGGGCAAACACCTACGCGAAACGGTTTTGAAAATGTACAATGAAAGTTAGATGCCAGATTTTGAGATGCCAGATGCCAGACTCCAAACACTCAATAACAACTAACCATTAACCATTTTTTATGAAAGAGATGCACCTAACCACTGATCTCTGGGTCGTTTCTGCCAAAGCGGTCTTCTTACCCAAAATCAACACCTGGACGGAAGAAATACATTTTTGGAAGCAAGAAATGCCCCATTTACAACGCCTGGTAATCTTGAGCGCCTTGCAAGTACAACAACCGGAAAAAGCCACGCTGACCGCCATTGAAACCGAGTTGCAGCTTTTTATAGCGGAAAAAATTCCCGGCTTGGAGCAAACCTTGCAACCACTGCGGCTTATTTTAGAACGAAAGTCGCTAGGTTGTCAGTACCGGAAGGTAGAACAACAAATTGAACAGATGCGTAAAACTTATTACGAGTTGAAATTACAAATACTACCGTTTTTAGCGAAATTTGTATCAACTTCTATCTGGTAAGCATCGACTAGCTTATAGTAAGCCAGGACACCAGGGAACTTTGAAACCGTGAAACCCATACCATCATGTCATTCATAACCATCATCGTTGCTTTATTCTACCTCTACCTGGGTGTAGGGTTGCTCTTCGGGCTATGGTTTGTATTTAGAGGCGTCAATCATTTGGACCACCAGATGGAATCCGCAAGTTGGCAGGTTCGATTGTTACTACTGCCGGGTACCGCAGCACTTTGGGTAGTTTTATTGAATAAATGGCTTAAAACCCGCAAACATGGTTCCTGAACTCCGCCGCCGACATCGCCTGCTGTGGCAAATGTGGGCAGTGCTTTTGCCCATTGGCTTTGTAATAGCTATTTTGGCTTTGCCCAAGCAACCCACGCAAGCCCAATTGTACGACAATACGGCAGCACCGCTCGACAAACTGGAGCAAACCCGCGAAACAGAATGGCTGCTCGTGCGCTTATTCGCTGCGGATTCCCTCCATAAGCAATTGGAAATTACCGTCAAAAAGCCCTTAAATGTACCGGCAACGCAGGTTTTCTGGCAAGACAGGTATCTAGGCAACTTAGGCGCCAAAGGGGTGAAACGTTTCCCGCTGGATAGCGCCTTGCTGGCGGGTCTGCCTTACGTACTGGAAATCAAAGACCCCATTAATCAAAACATTTTTCAAACCATTATCATTCAACCATGAGCGCTACTTATACCACCGTGCAGTGGAACCGCCAAAAACGCCGCTATGATCGCATCATGGTGGGCATAGTTGCCCTGTATTTGCTGGTTTTCATCGTGTTGCAATTCATTTTTTATCCCAAAGTAACTCCCGAAACCCTCATCATACGCGCCACGGGCACGCTGGCATTTTTGATGCTGCACGTGATCCTTTGCATTGGTCCGCTAGCACGACTCGACAAGCGGTTTCTACCCTTGCTTTACAATCGGCGGCACCTGGGCGTTACCACGTTTCTGATTGGCACGACGCACGGTATTTTTAACATCGTACAATTTCATAGCCTGGGCTACGTCGATCCGCTGGTATCGCTTTTTGCATCCAACACCAATTATCAGTCTTTCCAGGATTTTCCCTTTCAGGTACTGGGCTTTTTTGCGCTGATTATCCTGTTTTTAATGGCAGCCACGAGCCACGATTTTTGGTTAAAAAATCTGCATCCTAAAATTTGGAAAAGCCTGCACATGCTGGTGTACCTGGCGTACGCGCTATTGGTCTTTCACGTCATGCTCGGCGCGGTACAACTCGAACAATCGCCCGCCTGGATCGGACTTACCGGCTTGGGCATGATCACGGTGGTCGGTTTGCACCTGACCGCAGGCAAGTTATAAAAACGACGCCTGGAAGCGCAGTCACCGCAACAGCACGCCCCGGATGGCTTTTATGCCGTTTGTAAAGTGGACGAAATTGCCGACAATCGCGCCCGCATTGCCAGTATCAACGGAGAGAACATCGCGATTTTTAAATACGATGGCAAATTATCCGCCGTGAGTAATATCTGTCGGCACCAGCATGGACCCATTGGCGAAGGCAAAATCGTAGATGGCTGCATCACTTGCCCCTGGCACGGGTATCAATACCTGCCGCAAAATGGGCAATCGCCGCCACCCTTTACCGAAAAGCTGGAAACCTACGATGTAAAAGTAATCAATGGACACGTGTGGGTGAATCCGACGCCTTATCCCGAAGGAACCGAGCGCCCGGCGGCAGTTTTAAGTTAGCAGTTGTCCTACGTTTACGAAACTTTGAAAGTTTCGTAAACGGCTTATATAACGCAGACACATGATGACATAATGCAGATGCACGACGATACAATACAGACACACAAGGATATAATACATACGCACGAGGAACTTGCGCGGAGACATGAAGAACTTACGCGGAAGCACGACAAACTTGCGCGGAGGCACGATGATGTAATGCAGACATACAGTGATGTAATACAGATACACGACGATATAATACAGATGTAAGCGTATATAATACAGACGCAGGAGAATATAATGCAGATGCGATTGCATGTAATACCATCGGACAGAAACATAAAGCACACTTCGTTTTTTAATAAAATTATGGTCAGATGATAGCGTCTGGCATCTGGTATTTCTTAATCCGGCATCTTAAAAAACATGAAAGATCAATTTTACATCGGTTGGCAGGACCAAGCCCCCGCTCCGATCGCGCAAAAAATAGGCCGCACGGTAGTTAGCTTGCTGTTATTGATTGTTGCAGTCGCTGCCCTGCTCGTGCTCAGTCAGCAGCCGTTTGCTACCTCCACTTACGAAATCGCGCAAGTGCGTACCCTGGAGGGTATCTTGCTCCGGGAGCCCATTCCTTGTCTGAAGATGCCGGTTGGGGTAGATCAGCAGGGCGTTCCCCGGTTTCAACGGGTGGTTTTGATCGGTTTTGGTAAAAAAGGCGCTACCCCTACCCTCGATGCAATCGAAAAAGCCCAACAACAATCGCTACAGGGAAAAGCAGTCAAGCTGCAGGGCAAGCTTATTTATTATGACAGCCAGCTCGCTTTTGAACTGGTGCAAGGTGCTGCGGCATTCCAGGGTTTTGGTTCGGTACAGGACGCCCCCTCTTTTCAACAGACGCTCGGCGAAGCTACCCTCCGCGGCGAAATACTCGATCCCAAATGTTATCTCGGCGTGATGCGCCCCGGTGAAGGCAAGCCGCACCGTTCTTGTGCCATTCGCTGCATCGAAGGCGGCATACCGCCATTTTTTAAAGTGGCAACCAAGGACGATGCGCGGCAGTACTTCCTGGTTTTAGATGCGCAGGGGCAGCCTTTACGGGAAAAGATTTCCAAATATGTGGCAGACCAGGTGCAACTTTGTGGTACGGTGGAGCAGTGGGACAACTGGTACGTGCTTAAAACCGATATGACCCAAGGATTTCAACTATTGATGCCGCATTGGGCAAAAGGGCAGGACATTCCGATGTGTTATTCGAAGTGAGGATCTCCACTATGAGCGGAGCAAACGTACATCTGCGACAAAGGAGCAAGGGTGAGATTCAATTGAATTGTCCTGACGTTAATGCGCCATGTCATTTCTTTTTCAACTGACCGGCATCGATGATTACAATGATAAGCAAGATAATAAATAATAAGCCAGCGAGCGGAAACGTAAGCATAAAAAGCCAGCCAAAGGCACCCCAGAAGCAATTGCCTTCATGACAAGGTTCATTGGTAAGGAATTCGCTTAGGTTTGCGCCCACAATGCTTATCAGAATGGGGCTGAAAGCAAATAACCCTACTAAGATGAATAAGATGGGTACTCTGGTATAAAGGTGGCTGGATTTTTTTATTATCAGCGCCATTATGAAGTGATTGTTTACTGACCTATTATTATAATAATTGAATAATGAATGGCTTATTTTATGCAAAAATCATTATAAAAACTAAAAAGTGGCATATTTTATACGACATGCCACTTTTTATTACAAAATTTTAATCTTCTGTTTCCTGTGTTGGCTCCGACTCTGGGCGACCACTGCGGTTGATCAAGGTAGCACTGGCTTGCTGCGTACCCATGATGACCATATCTTGCACATTTACATGCGGTGGACAAGTGATCATGTAAAAGATCCCATCGGCAATATCGCGTGCGGTGAGTGGCTGGAAGTCCTCATAAATCTTAGCTTTCTCGGCATCTCCATCAAATCGGACAAGCGCAAATTCAGTTTCTTCCACATGTCCCGGTGTAATCTGGCTCACACGAATGTTGTAATTTACTAAATCCAGACGCATGGCTCTGGTGAGCGCATCCACGGCGAATTTAGTAGCACAATAGACATTTCCATTGGGATAAACTTCCTTGCCGGCGATAGAACCAATGTTAATAATATGCCCGCTGCCCCGTGCAACCATGTGCGGCGTTATGGCACGAGTCATATACAATAATCCTTTAATATTGGTGTCAATCATCTCTTCCCAGTGTTCCAGTCTGCCCTCCTGAATGGGCGACAGCCCTTTGGCTTTACCGGCATTATTGATCAGGATATCAATATTGCGCCAGTCTTCGTCCAATTCTTCAAGCGCTTTTTCCACTTCTTTTACATCGCGCACATCAAAATGTAACGTTTGTACATCGGTGGCGTATTCTTCTTCTAAAAATTCACCCAATTCGTCCAGGCGATTCTTACGACGCCCGGTAATGATGAGTCGGAAACCATGTTCTGCCAGTAATTGCGCGGTAGCCCGACCGATACCGGAAGTAGCGCCGGTGATCAGTGCGGTTTTACCTTCGCCCACGCGTGGTTTGGCAGGTTCGGGTTCCGGTTGATTGAGCAATTGTTGTTGCAAAGCTTCCTGCTGATGCAGCATGGCTTCGAGTTGCGCAATATTTTGCTTGAGCAATTCAATCGTATCGGCAGCAATATGCGCGTCAATGGTGCTGGCAGTCGCCACAGGCGCAACCGGGGCAGCTACTTTGTAAGCAAATAGCGCATCGTTTTCCGGTGTTTTCAGCTCAGGATTGAGTTTGGTGGCACGTAGGTAATGCTCCCGTGCATGCTCGTGCTTGCCTTCGCGCAAATACAATTGTGCCAGATCAAAATTGGCATACGGATGGTCGGGCTGACGCTCCAGTACTCTCTTGAAATTTTTGATTGCCTTATCGGCTTCATCTTCGTCTTCCGCTAAAAGGCTGGCATAACGGTAAAGCGCGTCAAAGTTGTTTTCGTCATATTTTGCGGCTTTTTTGAAATATTTACGTGCCTGCTCGCTTTGTTCCGGAAATTGTGCCAAGGTTACCATACCCAAACGATAGAAAGCATCGGCATTTTCATCATTATTATCGAGAATTTTCTCATATGAATTTTTCGCCAGCAGGAAATCTTCTTTCAATTCTGCTAACTGACCTAACAAGAATAAGCCCGCTTCATCGTCAGGCTTGAATTCTAATAAAGCCTGCAATTGATTGATACCTTCCGATAAATTATCAGTATGGTGCGCCAACAACATAGCGTAATGGTAGCGGAGCTCGGCAATCGTCGGGTATTTTTCAATCAAATTGGCAATAAAAGTGATTGCTTCTACTGCATTCCCCGCATTGGCGGCGTCTCTCGAATTTTCAATCCATTCCTGAATCTGAGCATCATCGGGTTCGGT
Source organism: Saprospiraceae bacterium (assembly GCA_046314415.1). Taxonomy (GTDB): domain Bacteria; phylum Bacteroidota; class Bacteroidia; order Chitinophagales; family Saprospiraceae; genus JADJNW01. Next base: position 2,013 of record JBKBWT010000133.1, on the reverse strand, counting down.
CTCAGTCGCTGCAATCACCTCATTTTCAGGCTCATGATGCGAATAATTATACCCATTTTGGGAATGAACAGCCAATATTGGCGTTTCGTGCGTCTCGGCTACTTCCATCACCGGTTCATACACCGGTACCGATTCCTCCGGCTGGTCAGTGGACGCTTCAGGTTCTAATTCTAATTCAGAATGTTGATAAACCGTTTCGGTCGATGCAGGCTCCTGCATTGCTGGTTCGGGTACTGGCGCAGCCTCTTGCTGCCGCTCCTCCAACATTGCCATGCCTGGAATATCGCTAAGATTGATTGCTGGTTCTACCACTTCAACGCTCGGACTCGGATAAGCAGGCGCTAAAGCCGGTAATTCACGCAAAGTCCGCCAGGATGCATCATCATTGACAAAGCGGAAGAAACGCTCGAAGCTGTTGTTAGAAAATTCTTCGTAAGTGACATAAGGCAAATTGCGCAAAGTCCGCAAGAATTCACCGATTTCACCAGATATATCGCGCATCATCCGCAGATGCTCATTGAATTTATCCTCATCCAAATCATTCACCTGCCGCTTTTGCTTGCGCAAATCGAGATATTGATCCTGCCAGTAATTAATGTATTTTATAATATCGCTTACCCGGTCGAAATGCGTCGGTACGGTAATCAATTGCCCCGTCCCTTCTTCCCGGCTGGAGCCATCTACAATAATCGGCATGATGTCAGCGCCGCGATCCTGTAACAGGCGCAGGCTATTATTCATGCACTGCGTTGACTTTAAAAAATTATCGCTGATGATAAGCAGAATCGTACCGCGTTTGCTGCGCAATTGTGTACTCAATGACTCTTCACTGCCGCTGCGTTTACAATAGAAATGATCGAATGTGTAAGAAGCACGGCTCAACTGACGCTCCACTTCTTCGGCAATGCGAATATTATCAATACAATAGGCTAAGGCTACACTTTTCATAACGAGATGGGATTTTTTGGTCTTGTTTTTAAATAGTGTTTGCTGTTTTTTGAGAAAATTTATGCTATCTTTCAAAAAGTTTTATTCTTGAAATGCTAATTTATTCAAATTTAAGCATTTATGATTTCTTTTCCACCAATTGACGCATAAAAGTGTCAAATTCCTGCTTAAAAGGTGCATATTCACTCGTCGCCGGACCGGAAAAACCAGTATGAATTCTTCGCACCTGATTATTTTGGTCGATAATGATCATGGTGGGAAAAGAAAGTACCTGATTCAACATGGGTAATGCTGCACTCGCTTCTTTTTTATCAGAACTACCGGCGAGCAGGATTTCGTATTCAATATTAAAAAATTTTTTATAACGGCGAATCGCTTCCCTGGCTTTATCCGGGTCGCGATGGCGTTCAAATGCCAAGCCAATTACTTCAAACTCCACCTCAGGATTATTCTTGCGATAATCCAGCAGAAATTCCGTTTCATCCCGACAGTTGGGACACCAGGTGCCGAGAATTTGTACAATTTTTACTTTGCTCTGGTAGCGAGGATCATTCAAGGAAACCGTTTGTCCATCAGGGTTTTTAAATGCAAATTCAAATTGTTGATATCCCGGCTTCAAAAAAGTAAGCGAATCGGCATCCCCTAATTTAAAATCTGCGCTACGCCGTGCGGTCCAGGTCGTTTTATAATGCGTGCCCGAACGCCAAACCCCCAGCAAAGTGCTATCGGGCTGAATTTTACCTTCGTATAAATAGGCATGTGAGCCATCAAACGCCGACAAATACAATTTATTCGCCTGCACAGTGCCTTCTAGGAAGCGATGGTCGCCGGTTTCCGTCAAAATAGTGCCAGTCAGGTAATTACCTTCCTGCTTGAACTCGCCCAACCCTTTAGAATTGTCATCATCAAACGTAATCTCCCATTTACCGGAGATATCCATCACCGGCGTTTTTTTCAGCACCGTAAACCGGTAATTTTCACCTTGTTTTGCAACAAAAGGCACTTTATAATTTTCGCGGTTATTCACCACCCATTCCCCTTCAATGATGCTCTCCTGCCAAATGC
>JBKBWT010000132.1:0-15866 GCA_046314415.1 Saprospiraceae bacterium | reverse complement strand
GGGATATTGTTAAAAATTTAAAATTTTTAGAATTTAAAAATCCAACAAATATAGTCGGTTATATCATTTCTAATAATGCCAACGGCGACTCCTGGAATCAAATTATGGTCGTTTTTAATGGAAATAACTTTCCGCGGGAATTATATTTACCCGATGGTGAATGGACGCAAGTGCTAGACGGTGAGCAGGTAAATGAAGCGGGCATTCGCAAAATGAAAGGCGGAGAGGAGAATCCGATTCAAATACCGGCAATTTCGGCGATGATTTTGGTGAAATGAAGGATATAAAATGAATAATTAAAGAATGGGTAATTAAAGAATGAATAGTCATAGTGTAAGCTGGTAAATGATTAATGGTTAATACTAAATGGTAAATAAATAGCATGTTAGCGATTCAAAAAAAACTAACCAACTCCTTCTATGCTTTACTCAGTTTGCCTTCCACTGCAATGGGTACAGCGTTGAGTATTCAAATTGCCACCTTGAGCTGGCTGCTCAATACCAAATACGGTTTTGATTTGCACGAAATTGGCATTGTGTGGGCAGCAGGACCCTTGGCAGGCATTATCGGACAAGTTTTGATCGGCATCATCAGTGACAATGTCTGGCTTTGGGGTGGTCGGCGGCGTCCGTTTATTCTCATCGGCGGCACGCTCGCGGGGTTGACCATTCTGGCTTTGCCCAATATTGGCGTTATCGGCGAAGCGCTGGGTGTCGAAGCATTGGTTGGGGTCGCCATTACCGTTGCCCTTACCCTCGATTTATCTATTAACATTAGTTTTAATCCGACTCGCTCTATTATTGCCGATGTAACGCCTTACGGCGAAGCCCGTACCAAAGGTTATACCTGGATGCAGACGATTTCTGGTTTTTTTGGGGTAGTAGCCTACTTAATCGGCGCGTTTATAAGCAATTATGTATTAATTTATGTTGGAGCTGTTCTGGTTTTTGCATTTTCGGTTTTCCCTATTTTATTCATCAAAGAACCGCGTAATTTAGATGAAAAAACGTTGGAGGCTGACCCGGAAGGTATTGCTACCAGTGCATTGGATGCGAATGAAGCGGATGCGAATCGCAATAAAACCAATCTGCCGGAATTCCTTAAAATATGTTTTGCCCACGCATTTACCTGGATAGGCGTGCAGACGATGTTTGTTTACACGTTTGCTTACATCAAGGAAATTATCATGGGTTTTAATACGACGGCGCAATTAACTGAAGCTCAAAATAATGAAATCGGTTTCATTAACGGCATTGCCTTTGCCATATTAAATACCGTCGGCTTTTTATTACCGGCATTTGTGCTGGAGCCTATGGCAGAGCGCATCGGGCGCGTGCGTACGCACATGCTGTGTATCGCTACAATGGCGGCAGGTTATGCGCTTATTATATTCTTTGGTAATTCTTCCGTCACATTATTTAGTTTAATGGCGATTGTGGGCGTTGGCTGGGCAGCCGTAGTAAGTTTACCTTTTGCCATCATGTCTGAAACCGTGAATCAGTCCAAAATGGGCTTATATATGGGATTGTTTAATTTATCCGTCGTTCTGCCCCAATTGGTTGCATCCTGGCTCGGCGGATTCATCAATACTCAGCCCGATAAAACGGTCATTTTCATCATCAGCGCTATTTCATTAGCAATTTCTGCTATGTTATGGTTGTTAGTAAAAGAGCAGAAAAAAGTAGTAACTACAGGAAAATCGTTAACATCCGGTGGACATTGAAACGAAATTATAATTTTTAGCGTTAAAGTAAAAAAAGCATCATGGAATCAAAAATATTAGAAAAAAACTTTAGTAATATTCAGTTAGAGCTATTAAAGTTATTTGAAGATGATATTCCTGAACCTGAATTATTAATCCTGAAAGATATTTTGTTACGTTTTAAAGCAGAGCGTTTAATGGACGAAGCGGATCGGATTGTAGAAGAAAAAGGCTGGACCGCAACAGATTTTCAGGAAATGTTGCACACAAAAATGCGGATCAACCAAGCCTAACCAACCTTATGAGAATAGTGGTTGACACCAATGTTTTATTGATTTCCATTTCCCGGAAATCCCCTTTTAACTGGATATTTCAGGCGTTACTAAACCGCGAATACGTCTTATGTGTCAACACTGATATCTTGCTTGAATATGAGGAAATTATAGCTCGCCACATGAGTAAGCAATTCGCTGAGGATACGCTGGCGCTCTTACTAGAATTAGAAAATTTGATTCGGGTCGAAAAATATTATCATTGGCGTTTATTAAAAAACGAGGATGATGACAAATTTGTAGATTGCGCCATTGCCTGTAATGCTACATTTATTCTCACTGAAGATGCTGATTTTAAACCACTTATGAATATTCCTTTCCCCAAAGTCAGGATAATCTCTATCCAAAATTTCAAAGAACTCATAACTCAGTCGATCTAATATCACCAAGCTACCATCACCTCCATACACGACGACATTTGCGGGAATTTCTTCCAGTTATTCTGACTTCCAAATTTATAAAGATGCACAGCCCCAAAAGATGGAATGGTAATCGGTAAGCCTAATGCGGTGCCCTTTTTACTGGCATAAACCCATTCTGCGGCAATTGCAAAATCTTCATTTACTTTAATTTGATAGGGCGTTAAATCGACCGCTACCCAACCTTTTTTATGATGTGCCAATGTAATTAAAATATTTTCCTGATTGATATTTTGATTGGGTTTTCCGTTGGAAAGCGCGTAAACATTGATGCGAAAGTGAACGGTATCGAAATTATTATAAGCAATATAAAAACGAAATTTTTGTAAATAAACCGCTTTGTTGACCCGAAATTTACGCCCGATCGCCGAGCCCAGATTTTGATTCGGACGATCATTAATCGCTAAATTCGTCGCTTTTTTAGTCGTAATATTATTGTTACCTAAGGTATCATAATTTGTAAATGCCGGTTTAATTACAATCTCCGGCAAATCAATTGCGCTAGGCTCGAGTTTTATTTGTAAAGGCGTTTGTTTCCGTGCGTCTTTTGTTGCAATTGTCTGACTTTTAAAACCAATACTTGAAAAACGAATAGAATCTTTAATGAATTCATTATCAGGTAATACTAATTCAAACGTGCCATCCAATCCCGAAACCGTTCCATAGCTGGTACCAATCACCCCGATGTTGACATAAGGCAACACTTCGCCAGTTTGGGCATTTATGATATTTCCGCTTAAAGATTGCGCGTTTAAATGAATGGATGTGAAAATTATAATAAAAAGTGACAGAATTTTTGTCATAATTATTTAATTTTTTCCGATTACAAAATAAAAGTAAATAAAAAAGCTGATCTCCCATTAGCCCATCATCGTTGACAGCAGCAAAGGTGCGATGCCCTCAAAAAAGTTGCAAATGAGAGTGTGGAAGTGCAAGAAATAGGGAGGAAATGCAGCCGTGCTGGGCGAAATGCAGGATTTAGGGGCGAAGTGTAAATTGGTACCGAGGCTCTTAGTATCTTAGTCTCCCTAGACCGGCTTTGCGGCGAGCCATTGTCGTACTTCCTGAATTTTATTGCGGGAAACAGGTACGGTTTCTTGTACACTTTCAAAAATAAGCTGATAATTGGGTGATTTTCCGCTCATTTTAAAAGATTGATTCATATTTACGAGGTAAGAACGATGTACTTGCAAAAAATAATGATTTTTTAACTGCATTACCATACTCGTAAGGGTGCCGCGTAATAAATGTCTTTCAATTTTATTGTCTTTTTTTAAATATATTTCTACATAATTATCAGCAGCTTTTATAAATAAAATTTCCGAACGGACGACATTCAGCCTATCGGTTTTATTTTCTCCTTCGAGGGTCAAAATCTCCGTTTTGGGGGTTAATTCCGCCATTAAAGCTTGCTGATCTAAATAATTTTTTATGCGCATGTAACGAATAATTATAATAATGGCAAGCGGGAAAACAGCAGTAGAAATTGCTATTACATTGAAAGTCAGAAAATTATATAAAGAGATTCGACTGCCTATCATTACGTGATGATAAAAATAAGTCGCCACAATTGTTATAAATATAATAATGCCGAGCATGATTAACTCGTATTTTAAGCTCCAGTTTTGGGTACTCAACCATTTAGTAAATATCATATGCAGGATAAAATACATAGTGATTGTGGTAAATGTAATAATAATACCGTACCCTGCCAGGAGCAATACTTTATCGGGGCGTTGGAAAGTGTAGGTTCCAAAGGGCTGAAAAACAACTAATACCAGAAAAACCGCAATGCCTAGCAGCAAAGCAGCATGAGTAAATTGACGCGGTGAAGTCGGTGGAATCGTAGCTGTAAAAACACGGTGCTCCATGAATACATCATTTCGAGGCTGAAAATTACAAAAAACCACGGGATTGTAGCGTTTTTGTAAAAAACGCTCAAGTATTTGTATAATCCCTTTCTCTGTCAGAACTTTGGGAAAAATTATTGACCACTACAATCCTGCATCCATGATTCATTACAAATTTTTTCTATTTATTTCCTTTTTTTTAGTGGCGAATATAATGTTTGCCCAAAAAAGTAAAACTGCTGCGCTGCAAGACCTGCGTGTGGACGTTGTTTATCTTGCCTCCGACCTGCTGGGCGGTCGGGAAACCGGCACCGAAGGCGAGAAAATGGCGGCACAATACATTGCTACGCGTTTTGAGAAAATAGGGCTTAAACCCGGCGGCAGCAATAATACCTGGTATCAGAGTTTCGATTTTAAATACAATCCCAATCCGCACGGCGGCACCGGCGGCGAAGATCGTACGGGCAAAAATGTGTTGGCATATCTGGATAATGGCGCGGCTACAACCGTTGTCATTGGTGCGCATTATGACCACCTGGGGCATGGCGATTTTAGTTCGCTTTCGCCAAATGATAAATCCATTCACAACGGCGCAGATGATAATGCCAGCGGCATTGCGGCGTTATTACATATTGCAGAACATTTAAAAACGTCGGCTAAAGCCAAGAAAAACAATTACTTATTCATGGCATTTTCTGGCGAAGAGTTGGGATTAGTCGGTTCAAAAGCCTTTGTGAGTAATCCAACCCTGGATATTACCAAAGTAAATTACATGTTGAATATGGACATGGTGGGGCGCTTGAATCTCGAAAAAGTACTGGCAGTAAACGGCGCAGGCACCTCGCCGGTGTGGAAAGAAGCGCTGGCAGCCATTAAAGTGGGCGGTATTCAGGCGAAAACGAGTGACTCCGGCGTGGGACCATCCGACCATACGGCATTTTATTTAGCCGATAAGCCGGTATTACATTTTTTCACCGGGCAACATACCGATTATCACAAGCCAAGCGATGATGCCGAAAAAATCAATTATGAAGGCTTATATGATGTAAGTAATTATATCATTGCTTTAATTGAAAGTTTGGATAATAAAGGGAAATTGGTATTTACTAAAACCAAAGATGAAGATCAAAACCGCCGCGCATCAAGCTTCAAAGTGACGTTGGGCGTAATGCCGGATTACGTTTATACGGGCGAAGGCATGCGAGTTGACGGTGTGATTGATGAGCGTCCGGGCGCAAAAGCAGGCATGCAAAAAGGCGATGTAATTATACAAATGGGTGAATATCCGGTGAAAGATGTATATGGCTATATGGAAGGCTTGAGTAAATTTAAAACCGGCGAAAAAACCAAAGTAAAAGTAAAGCGCGGCGACCAAACGCTGGAATTAGACGTGACTTTTTAAAAGAATTATATCGTTTTATTTTATTGTTTTTCAAGGGTTTAAGTGTAATTTGTTATACTTAAACCCTTGTGTTTTATAAATTATTTAAGATCGGCATAATATGTCAAATTTTGAGCAAATCTAAAATTTTAACTTACCCGGCAAGAATAGGTATTGTATCTTGTTATGTGTGGATAAGTAAGTAGACAGCAATAAGTTGAGACAAGATGTGCAATTAAGCGCCAAGGTCTTTAAGTAATTGTATCCTGTTCGAGGAATAGCATTCAAAAATTATTTTGTATTGCTACGTATTTAAATAAAAATGTTAGATTATTACTTATAGGTCTGTGACTTTTGAAGGGGAAGTCATGGACTTTTTTATTTATTTTTTATAATTAAAACTTTAATTAATAAATTCCTGACAAAGTGTAATCTATGATTTTAAGTAATTAATATTTTGCATAGCGGAAACAATTTTTACATTTTCCGAGCTTCGACGGCAACTTTTCAGCGTCCTTCTCGTATGCCTTTTTATTAACATTATTAAATCGGTACGATTAATCATTTTAAACCCTCATGCTTATGAGACACTATGTAATTATTTACTTTTCTATTTTTTTTAATATTTTATTGCTTAATGCGCAGCAAACTGCGGAAGAGTGGTACGCTAAAGGGGTAGAAGCGAGTTCGCATGCGCAGAAAATTACGTACTTTTCAAAAGCGATCAAATTAAATCCGGATTTTGTAGAAGCCTATAATGCCCGCGCCAATGTGCATTTTGCCATGGGCATGGTGCACGAAGCCATCCAGGATTTTAGCCAGTCGATTCGTATTGACCCCGATCGGGTGTTTACCTATTACAGCCGCGCCAGTTGCCTGCTGGCATTGGGAGATTATGGCGCCGCCGCTGAAGATTTCGCCAAAGTAATTGGTTTACAACCCAATCACGTGTACGCCATGTCGGGGCGAGGTTGTGCGTTGATGTTGCAAGGGCAACATGAAGCGGCAGTGAATGTATTGAATGAAACGCTAGCGCTGGATGAAACGGTGCAAAGCGCGGTGAAATGTCGGGCGCAATCCTTGAAAAAATTGGGCAGACCGGTGCCTACGATGGTATCAAATAAAGGTGTGCCAAGTACCGAAAAACCGAAAAGTGTAGCTGCGCCTGACGCAGAATCCAGCACAAAATTTATTTTGAAAGAAGCCACCGGCATGCGGGAAGGTCCTACGCACACTTCCCGTACTTTACTGCGTTTTGAGGCAGGCAGTCAGGTCGAATTGGTAGAGAAAACCGACGAATTTTGGTGGAAAGTGCGTTACAAAGGTAAAGTCGGCTATGCCAAAGCCGCTATGCTGGCAGGAATCGGTGAATAAAATAAAATAGTTTGTCGTGTTTTAAGATATTGAAAATCAATTAATTGAAGTTAGTTAAATTATATTTTTATAAAATTATTATTAAAAAATAGTTTGTATATTATAAAAGGTTCAAAGGTGCAAAGTCGCTTTTGGACCTTTGTATTTTCATCGGGTACTATTGCTGAAATTCAGAACTTGTTTTATTTTGAGCGGTATTCCGGTATTCCGGAAAATTATTATCACTAATTCCGGAGATATTATTTACTTTTTATAATAAATGTTATAATGATTGAGTCACAATTACAACAATTGGGCATCGAATTGCCACCACCACCGCCGCCGGGGGGGATTTACCACCCGGTTGTGATCACCGGCAATTTACTTTTTGTATCCGGTCAGCCACCGCAACGCAATGATGGCAGTCTGATTAAAGGTATTGTCGGGAAAGATATGACGCTGGAGGAAGGCAAAGCCGCTGCCCGTCAGACCGGATTGACCATGCTCGCGACGATCAAATCCCAAATTGGCGATTTAAATCAAATCAAACGCCTGGTAAAAACCTTAGGCATGGTCAATTGTGAAATGGGATTCACGCAGCAGCCCCAGGTCATCAATGGTTTTAGTGAATTAATAGTGGAATTATTGGGGGAAGTCAATGGCAAAGGTGCGCGTAGTGCCGTCGGTATGATATTACCGGGTAATATTGCGGTAGAAATTGAAGCGATTTTTGAGCTGTATTAACACGATAATGATATTTTAATGTAAAGTTCTTACATCATTAAACTATGTCATCCTACCTTATCTTCGACGGGCACCTTGATCTCGCTATGAATGCCATTGAATGGAATCGCGATCTCACCTGGTCGGTTCCCGAAATTCGCGAAAGCGAGCAAGGCATGACCGACCGACCCGACCGCGCTAAAGGCGTGGTCGCGCTGCCTGCCATGCGCGAAGGCAAGGTTTTTATGTGTATGGCAACCCAAATTGCGCGTTATGTCAAGAAAACCAATAAGTTACCGGGTTGGCATTCGCCGCAGCAAGCCTGGGCAATGACGCAAGCGCAACTCGCCTGGTACAAAACGATGGAAGACCTGGGGCAGATGACGCCGATTACGGATTTAATTACATTGGAAAAACATTTAGAAAATTGGCAACAACCGACTGGAAATCAACCGATTGGTTATGTTTTAAGTTTAGAAGGCGCCGATTCTATTATCAATTTTGATTATTTAGAAAAAGCTTACCAGCAGGGACTTCGCGCGATTGGTCCGGCGCATTATGGTCCGGGTACTTACGCGCAAGGCACCGACGCCACTGGTGGGATAGGGGAGAAGGGGCGCGCCCTTTTGAAAAAAATGGAGGAACTGAATATCATATTGGATGCCACGCACTTATGCGATGATAGTTTTTGGGAAGCGTTGGATGTATATCATGGACCCGTTTGGGCGAGTCATAATAACTGTCGAAGTCTGGTGCCGCACAATCGGCAGTTTAGCAATGAGCAGATTCGGGAACTGATCAATCGGGGCGCGGTGATTGGCGCGGCGATGGACGCATGGATGCTCGTGCCTGGCTGGAAACGCTGGATTTCTACGCCGCAGAATACGCCCGTTCTTTTACAACATGTGGTCAATCACATCGATCATATTTGCCAGCTGGCAGGCAATTCTAATCATGCCGCTATAGGCTCTGATTTAGACGGTGCTTTTGGCAAAGAACAATGCCCGTCGGACATTGACACCATCGCCGATTTACAAAAATTAGTGCCTATTTTACAAAAACGCGGTTATAGCGAAGACGACATTGAAAATATTTTATATAAAAATTGGATTCGTTTTTTAAGAAAAGCGTGGTTGAAGTAAAATTATTATAATAAAAATGTGGTACAATTTTATAATTATACCACATTCCATTATGTTCATTCTTTCATTATATATCATCATCCATGCGGTGCAAATGCCACACGCACGCAATCATCCGTTTTATTATTAAACATTTCATACCCTTGTGGTCCTTGCTCCAACGACCACCGATGCGTCAGCAAATAAGAAGGATCCGCTTCGCCATTGCGCACATATTCCAGCAAGCGCGGAATGTAACGTTGGGCATGCATCTGTCCGGTTTTGACGGTCAGCGCCTTATTCATCAGTACCCCCATCGGGAATTTATCAATCACGCCGGCGTAAACTCCAACAACAGAGAGCGTTCCACCTTTTTTGCACGCAATAATTGCCTGCCGCAATACGGAAGGACGATCCGTTTGCAAGCGCAGGTTTTGCTTCACTTTATCATAAGCTTGTTCGAGATTGGAAGAGGCCCGTGCCTCCAAACCAACGGCATCAATGCACACATCAGGACCTCTGCCACCGGTCATTTCCTTTAATTCTTCCAGGACATTTACTGCTTCATAATTCAAGGTTTCTACATTTTGATACTGCTTCGCCATATTCAACCTGAATTCAAACCGATCAATGCCGATCACCCGCGAAGCGCCTTTTAGCCAGGCACTTTTCATTGCCATTTGCCCAACGCCACCGCAGCCCCACACTGCCACCACATCACCCGGTTGCACTGCCATATCCGCTGCCATAAAGCCAGTGGGGAAAGCATCGGAAGTGAACAATACTTGTTCGTAACTCAAGCCTTCTGGTATCACAAAAGCGCCCTTATCGGCATAAGGCACCCGAATGTACTCGGCATGACTGCCGGCATAACCTCCAAACATATGCGTGTAACCAAAAATCGCGGCGGTCGGATAGCCAAACAATGGCTCCTGCATATAACCTTTATGATTGGAATTATCACATAGCGACCATTCATCATGTTGGCAATAATGGCATTCGCCGCAGCCTATCACCGAACCTACCACTACACGGTCGCCTTTTTTCAACTTTTGCACACCCGGACCCGTTTCGACCACTTCCCCGACAAACTCATGGCCCAAAATATCCCCGGCTTGCATCGTGGGAATAAAACCATTGACAATATGTAAATCCGACCCGCATACAGATGATAAGGTCACTCGGATAATCGCATCCTGCGGATTCAAAATAGAAGGATCGTTCACGTTTTCGACACGCAGGTCGCGCACGCCATTCCAGCAAAGTGCTTTCATATATTTGGTTTTTTGAAGTTTGATAATAAGGTGCTGATCCCGACAGCTACCAGGACAAATTGGCACAATTTCAGCGCTCACATTTCACATTTCAGCTTTCGTTTCTTCCACTCGGTTGCCCTTCGGTGGTTGGAATTTCCCCCGTTTCAATGATGCGTTTGAAGTTCCACACATCATTTTTAATCATCTTTTCAAATACCGGCGTAAACAATTGCGCAATCCCTTTACCGACAATACCACCTGGCGCATGATAACGAATCACCGCATGAATTTCGGTACCCGTGCCATTAGGCGCATCGCGGAATTCCACCTTGCCCACATTTTCAATATCGGAATCGGGCAATGAGCGCCAGCTCAGCAATTCATTCGGGCGATCTTCTACAATCTCCGCCTCCCACTCAATATTGCCCAAGCCGCCCGGAATAGGTGCTTTCCACACCGAGCGCCGATCGTCCAGGGCATTCACACTTTCCAGGTGGGTCATAAAGCGAGGCAGATTTTCCAAGCGTCGCCAAAACGTGTACACTTCCTGGCGTGGCTTATTCACCGTCACTGCCGTGTGCATCGTGATGTCCTTCACCGCGCTCGCTTGTTCTTCCTTGCCGAGCAGTGCGTACACATTGCAAAAACCCGAAGCGCCCCGGTACACCAGGTAGCCCCCGGTGAGCGCCGAAGCCGCCCCCGCGCTGGTATTACGCTGAATGCGATTGATACCGGTAAACAGCAGGAGCGCCCCCGCCACCACCGACGCAATGCGCTCCACCGGACTGACATTCACCGAGTGTTCATTGCTCGAAACAGGTAAATCGTGGGAGTAATCCATGATAAAGGTTTTTTGAGGTAAATAAAGAAATGCAGCAGGGCAGGTCGCCATGCCATTGTGGTAATAAGGGCTAGAACGGGAGGGTATTGTTTTTGTTCGGTGAGCTATCAATTGGCTGCTCCGATATTCGAATTGGATTATAAAAGAATTGAATTAGGTTCTCCAATACCCGAATTGGATTATAAAAGAATCGAATTGGCTTCTCCGAATATCCAATTGGATTATAAAAGAATCGAATTAGGTTCTACAATACTCGAATCGTCAAGTACCTGCGGAGACGCAATGGGACGGAACAATGTAAGCCAACGCCAGCCTGCTTGGCTTTAACTGCAATAAATATGGGCAGACTGGCGCGGGAATGGAATATAGGAAAATTTATTTTGGTTTATATACCTCGTTATTCGTGCCAATGTAATATTCTTCTTGGTCTTTATCTTTAATTAAAAAATAAAAATCAATAACTTTATCTCTGTGTTCATAAGGTATATTGTTACAATCTCCATTATAAGTATAGTCAATATTTACAATCAGGCTTTTTGTAGGCTTAATTACCCACTCCATTTTGGTTAAATCAATAACGCTATTTTCCTGATTCTTTTTTCTTAAAATAGCTAACCCCATTTCATTGTTAGTAGTAAATGGATATTCATCAAACTCTTTATAAAATTTTACTTTTCCTAAAGAATTAATGAACCCCCGATTGCCCAGAGAATCTGCGAAATAAAACCAATAGTCTTCGCCAACATAATCAGTAACTGGAATAAGTTCTTCAAATTCAAATCTTACCTTTTCAAAAATATTACCTGCTTCATCAATGACCCCCCATTTATCATTCTTTTGAACCACTGCATGCCATTTGCCACCTATTTTGAAAGGTCCTAGAATTTCAATCTCAGGTGCTGAGGGAGCTGAATCATCTAAAAAATCCCATTCCGTTTTATCATAAATAGAAGAAACATGCGATATTCTATTAAACTTATTCACTCTAAATCCTTTGAAGTTGGCAGAAGTGTCCACTTTTGCATTGCCAACCATGGGAAAAGGAGGCGCAGGAGGGTCAATTGCCTGATAGTTTGCGGGACGCCTAAAAACACTTATATTGCCATCTTTATCTACATTAAAAAAATTGTTGTCGGTTAATTCTATTTTGAGGCAGGTTCCGCCAAATTCAACGGCTTTATAGCTGGCTTCTACAATTATCTTTTTTGATTTTTTATGAATATACCCCCACTTCCCGTCTTTTTTGAAAGGCACCAACTCAACAAGGGGTATACCCTTTATTTTTTTAAATGCTTCAGTCAGAATATTTAACTTGTTATTTATATTTTTAATAATATCTTTCCAGTACGTCGTTTTCTTGAATTCAACGAAATCCTGGTCATTATTCATCCAGTTCAGGTCAATGTATCCACTATCAATACTTTTATTCAAGTAATGACTTGCTTTCTCAAAATTTTGAGCTAGACTTGCAGAACAAGCTGTATTATATAAATCAATTCGTTCACTATTTTTAATTTGAAATGCTTCTTCAAATTTTTCTAAAGCTTTTACATAATTTTTCTGCCGGTGATAATTCAACGCATAACTGATATTTCTTTTATACAACATTTCATTTTGTGCTCTTTTGGAAGCTTCCTCTTTCTGCTGATTGTTCTGAGAAAAGGACACATGAGAGACTAATAAAATGAACATTAGAGTGAATAAATTTTTTAACATGTTTTTTCGTTTTTGACTATTTACAACAGCGTAAATAAGCGCTCAAATTTATTTAAACCTAAATGTTTTTGCAAGTAAAAATCATTCTTTACTATAATTTAATATCGAATATTATAAGGTTGAATCCGGACATTGTAAATTGATAAATCAAAAAATACCCCCATCCTCCAATTTTTATCTTTGCAGGCTATGCGTTTGAAAAGTCTCGAAATAAAGGGTTAAGCGTTTTGCTAACGAAAGATGTAAACGGACGAAAATTAATGCTTCGCTCGTGTGAGGGATAGCAGCGGTTCCGCCGAGCGCAGGAGGCGGAAAGAGCGGATAGCCCGACCCCCGATTGCCCTGCTACTGCTTTGGTTTTTGAAAATGGATGATTTAGGGCGATCGGGGGGCACACCCTAATTGTCTGAACCATGAATTTTATGATTGTTTTGATGGTTATGATATTGTCTCAAAGCTCCTGCGGAGCGACATAATTATAGCAAAATGCGTAAGCATATTTGGAAAACCCCAGCGGGGTGATATAATTTTATCCTGTTGTGTCACTCCTACGGAGTTTAAAAAAATGCAATGCCAATTTGCTATAATTATATCAACCCTACGGTTTTTACTTGTCAAACCGCAAAATTAAAATGTAAAAGTCACGCCCGCTCTTGGTCTCCAAATCTCTTCGTCTCGCCATCGGCAAATTAGCACATTGGCAAATCAAAAAATCTCCGCTTTTTTTATCTTTGCAGGCTATGCGATTGAAAAGTCTCGAAATAAAGGGGTTTAAGAGTTTTGCCAACGAAACGGTGATCAACTTTTCGGAGGATGTGATTGGCATTGTCGGTCCGAACGGGTCGGGCAAGTCGAATGTGGTGGATGCGATCCGCTGGGTGCTGGGCGAGCAGAAGAGTAGTGAATTGCGCCTGGATCAGATGTCGAGCGTAATTTTTAATGGCACCAAAAGTCGGAAGCCGGGCGGCTTGGCGCAGGTGTCGCTTACGTTTGAAAATACCAAGAATTTATTGCCGACGGAATATAATTTGGTCACCGTCACGCGCATGCTGTACCGCACGGGCGAGAGCGAGTACCGCCTGAATGGCGTGGCGTGCCGCTTGAAGGACATCACCACGCTGCTGATGGATACGGGCATTGGCTCGGATTCGTACGCGATTATTGCGCTGGGCATGGTGGATGATATTCTGGCGGATAAGGAAAACTCGCGGCGGCGCATGTTTGAGCAGGCGGCGGGCGTGTCGAAGTACAAGGCGCGGAAGAAGGAGACGCTGAGCAAGCTGGAGAGCACGACGGCGGATTTGGAGCGGATTCAAGATTTGTTGTTTGAAATCGAAGGCAACCTGAAAACCCTGGAAAAACAGGCGAAGCGGACGAAGCGCTATTTTGAAATGCGCGAGGAATATAAGGTGGTGAGCATTGATTTGGCCTTGCTGCGGAGTGCGGCGTTGCGGCAGGGGCAGGCGGAAGTGCAGGCGCAGTTGCAGCGCGAGGAAGATACGTATCGGCAGGCGGAGATTGAATTGCGCAATGTGGAGGCGGCGTTGGAGGCAGGAAGGAAAGCAAATTTGGACACGGAGCGCGCCTTGTCTGATAGTCAAAGAGATTTAAATCGTTTGGTGGGGCGTATCAAAGGTTTGGAAGGCGACAAGCGGATGCAAGAGCAAAAGCGGCAGTTTGTAGAGCAAAATCGCACGAAACTGGCGGAGGAAATCAAGCAGGCGGAAGGGCGGTTGGCGCAGTTACAGCAGGATATTTTGCATTATCAGCAGCAGACGGAAGCCGAGCAGGCGCAGGAAAAAGTGTTGCAGTCAGCATTGCAAACGGCGGATGAAGAATTGAAGCAAATTCGGGAAAGCCACGGCGCGTTGAAGTCGGATTTGGACAACATTTTGAAAGAACAGCAGGCGATTGAGCGCGATATTTTTGAATTGGAAAAGCGCAAAGCGGTTCATAACAATCAGATTCAAAGCAGTTTATTGGAATTGGAGCGTACGAGTTTTGATACCGAACAGCGCCGCGTGGAAGTGAGTGCCTTGCAGGAAAAAGTGGATGCCCTGGATGCCGATGAGCAGCGCAAGAAACACCTGGTGGAATCGCTGGAAATGGAGGAAGAACGGCGGCAGCAGGATTTGCAACAGGCTGAAAATGAGGCAGAAGAGTTGACTAAAAAGATTGCCAAAGTCAACCGCGAACTCGACGCCCGGCGCAATGAATTCAAGCTCACGCAGAGCATGATCGAAAATCTGGAAGGCTTCCCGGAATCGATTCAGTTTTTGAGTAAAAATAAGGATTGGGGTAGGGAAGTGCCGCTGTTGTCCGATTTGATTTATGTAAAGGAAGAGTACCGGGTGGCGATTGAAAATTATTTGGAACCCTATCTTAACTACTACGTTGTCAAGGATTTACGTGAGGCGAATCGCGCGATTGAACTCTTGAGTAAGAGCCAAAAAGGTAAGGCGAATTTCTTTGTGTTGGAAGCGATAGATAATTTTGTGCCGCCGATTGCGCTGCTGCCCGATACTTTGCAGGCGATTGACCTGGTGGAGGCGGATGCGGCGTATCGCAATTTGTGTAATTATCTATTGGGCAATGTGTTGGTGACGGAGCGGGAGGATTTGGTGGGGCAGTTGCCGGAGGGGGAGATTGTGTTACTATCAAAAAGTGGGCGCTTCATTCAGCGGAAATTTAGTGTGTCGGGTGGCTCGGTAGGATTGTTTGAAGGCAAAAAAATCGGGCGGAAGAAAAATCTGGAAATTCTCGAAAATCAGATTAAAAAACTGGAAAAAGAATCCAATCAGCTTTCTACCGAATTTTATAATGCGAAATCGAAAGTAGAAGCGCTCAAAGCGAAGCGCACCGCAGCGCAGATTACCGAGGCACGAAATATTTTAAATAAGGTTACACAAGAAAAAATTTCATTATATACCCGTTTAGAAAACTTTGAAACATTTCTGCGGGATGCCGATGCAAAACGGGCAGATTTAGAGCAAAAAATTCAGCAATTGCAGGCGGCGAATGCCCAAATTGAAGAGGCGCTTGTTGCGAAGCAGACTGAAATGACAGCGGCGAAAGCGAAGATTTCTACCACCGATGAAACTTTCCGGCAATTGGCGGAGCAGTTGAGTCAGGCGTCGGCGGTGTATAATGAGAAAAATATTGAATTCATTCG
>JBKBWT010000131.1:7577-15887 GCA_046314415.1 Saprospiraceae bacterium | reverse complement strand
GAAATATGCCGTTTTTAAAACGAAAAACGTCGTTTTTCAAGTGAAATATGCCATATTTTAAAACAATAATGCCATTTATCAAACAAAATATGTTTCTTCAAAATCAATCATAAAAATAAAAATCACTCTCCGCATTTTAAAATAGCGTGTATAAACTATTTTCTAACTTTAGCTTTTAACCATTATAACTCAACAAATCATTCTTTTGAAATTCATCGCTATTTCCGATACACACAGCCGACATCATGATCTTGTCCTCCCGAAAGGCGATGTGCTGATCCACGCCGGGGATGTATCCAGAATTGGCGACCGAGGGGAAATACTTGATTTTCTGCAATGGTTTGAGCAGCAGGATTTTGCCTATAAAATTTTCATTGCCGGCAATCATGATTTTTATTTTGAAAAGATGCCGCCGGAAATTATAAAAAACAGCATTCCACCCGGCGTTATTTATCTGAATGACAGCAGTGTTACCATTGAAGGGGTAAAGATTTGGGGTTCGCCCATCACGCCCTGGTTTTTTGATTGGGCTTTTAATCGCCAGCGCGGCGCGGATATCAGGAAACATTGGGATTTGATACCGGATGATGTCGATATTTTAATTACGCACGGACCAGTTTATAATATGCTGGACAAAACAGTGTCGCGTCAGCACGCGGGTTGCGCCGATTTATTACAAAAAGTAATGGAAATAAAGCCGAAATATCATATTTGCGGACATATTCATGAAGCGTATGGCATGGCGCGGCAAGCGGGCATTCAGTTTATCAACGCCAGTGTGCTTAATGAACATTATCGCCTGGTCAATGAGCCGATTATTTTTGAATGGTAAACGCCGCAGCGGATTTGGGGCAAGCCTTTTATCGGCATATTTCCCGTAGTGTGAAACTATTATCGTATATTTGTCGTTAGATAGTTTTCCTGCTACCTCATTCTAAAAGCAGGAGCTTGTATTTATTTAAAATTTTTAGGTTGTTAATTGATGATTGATTATTGTCTGATAAGTAAATGTTCCAATCAACAATTGACAATAATCAATCAACTAACTGCATGACATTCAAAGACTTGGGTCTTGATGAACAACTCCTCCGCAATTTAAAATCCGAAGGATATACCCATCCAACTCCCATTCAACAACAGGCAATACCGATTGTATTGCAGGGCGATGACCTCATTGCGTGCGCCCAAACCGGCACGGGTAAAACCGCGGCTTTTTCACTACCTATTCTGCAATATTTGCTGGAAACACCCGATGAATCTGCAAAGTCGCGGCGCATTCGGGCGCTGATTTTGTCGCCTACGCGTGAGTTAGCCATTCAGATTGCTGAAAATGTGGACAATTATGCGCGACATACGGGTTTGCGCAGTGCTATTTTATTTGGCGGGGTGCCGATGCACGCGCAATTGGCAGGGCTGCGGCATGGCGCGGATGTGCTGATTGCAACGCCGGGTCGCCTGCTGGATTTTGCCAATCAGGGATTGGTTACTTTGCACCAGATTGAAATATGTGTGCTCGACGAAGCGGATCGGATGCTCGATATGGGCTTTATTCACGATATGAAACGCATCATGGCAATGCTGCCTAAAGAGCGGCAAACGCTGCTGTTTTCTGCAACGATGTCGGGTGAAGTACGCGATATTGCCGATCAGTTTTTGTACAAACCGGAACAGATTACGGTGGCGCCGCCCAAAGAAACCCGTAACATTGATGAGAAATTCTACATGGTAGAAAAACCGGGCAAGGTGGACTTGCTGCGGCATTTGATTCGCGAACATTCGATTACGAAAGGCATTGTGTTTACCCGTACCAAATACGGCGCGGATAAACTCGCCAAACTACTCGAACGGGCTGCTATTTCTACCGGTTCGATTCACGGCAACAAAACCCAAAACGAGCGCCAGCGGGTGCTGGACGATTTCCGTCGGGGACGTATTCATATCCTGGTCGCTTCCGACATTGCAGCACGCGGCATTGATATTGATGATATTACCCACGTGTTCAATTACGAAATTCCCGAACAGGCAGAAACCTACGTGCATCGCATCGGGCGTACCGGGCGTGCAGGCGCTACGGGTATTGCCATTTCTTTTTGCGGCAGGGAAGAACGTAAATATTTGAACGGCATCGAACGGCTGACCAAGAAGCGCTTGGCTATTGTCGAAGAGCATCCGTACAGCCACGTGCGTCCCATCGCACCCGGCGCGCCTAGTCGCCGCCCAGGGGCACCGCATCCAGACAATAGAAATCGCGATCGGAATTACAGTAGAAATCGAAGATAAACCAGTGCAGATTGGGGCGGTTTGCAATAGCCGCCTCCTATGCATCTTTAAACAACTCCGCCGCAATAAAATCTGCCAGCAACTTCCCTTCCATTGTTAAAATAAAGGCGTCTGCGCGCTGTATCACCCAGCCTTTGGCAATAAAATCTTGCACCGTTTTGAGAAAATGCTGTTCAAATTCCAAACCAAAGGTTTGCAGTTGCGGCATCTGCACGCCCCACATGGTGCGGAGGCTGGTCATCACGTATTCGTTGTAGCGCTGCGTCGGCGTGAGGATTTCCTGTTCAAAAATTTGCCTTGGCAATTCCAGCAGCGGTTCTGCTTCGGTCAGCGCCCGAATGTACAAGGCATTGTTGGGGATATTCCACTGGCGCGTTTGCCTGCCATCGAAGGAGTGCGCCGCCGGACCCACGCCCAAATAAGGTTCGCCAAACCAATAACTCGAATTGTGACGCGCATGCCAGCCGGGCTTGGCAAAATTGGAAATTTCATAATGCTCATAACCGGCGTCCGCCAGCATGGCGGTCAATATTTCAAACTGCCGGGCAGCATGCTCTTCGTCCAGCGCCGGGGCTTTCCCCGTTTTTACAAAATGCGCCAGCGCCGTGCGTTCTTCCACCGTCAACGCGTAGCACGACACGTGCGGAATGCCATAATGCACAACCGTTTCAATGTTTTCAATCCATTGCGCGTCACTCGTTGTGGGCGACCCATAAATCAAGTCCACGGTCAGATTTTCAAAACCCAGCGCCAAGGCATTTTCAATGCAGGCTTTGGCTTCCCTGGCGTTGTGCGCCCGATTCATAAATTGCAGATCAGCTTCCGCAAATGACTGAATACCAATGCTCAACCGATTCACCGGGGTTTGCCGCAGCGACTGCAATTTGTCCGCGGTCAGGTCATCAGGATTGGCTTCGAGGGTAATCTCCGCCCCCTCGGCAATGGAGAAAAGCGCCCCAATGCGGTTAAAAATAGCGTCCAACTCGGCAGCATCGAGCAGCGAAGGCGTACCGCCGCCAAAATAAATGGACGATAGCGGTTTATTTTCCAAATAAGCTTGCCGCAACTCCAATTCGCGCAAGATCGCCTGCACCATCGCCGGTTTCTGCTTCAGCGAAGTAGAAAAATGAAAATTGCAATAGTGACACGCCTGCTTGCAAAAAGGAATATGTAGGTATAGTCCTGCCATTAAAGAGCGCTGGCTTGTTATCGAGCCTTTTGCTAAACACTCCAATCGGCTATTTGGATGAACGGCATCTAAAATTGCCTGATCGATGGAGTGACTTTACAATTCCATAGAATGATTTTGTGAGCCCATAGAATGATTCTGTGAGCCCATAGAACGATTCTGCGAGCCCATAGAATGATTCTACGAGCCCATAGAATGATTCTACGAGCCCATAGAATGACTCCACGCGTGCATAGAATGACTCCATGCGTGCACACGATAATGCTGCGAGTCCGCGTTCATTTCTAACCGTGCGACGCATCAACCCTGCGGATTTGTCGCTGCCAGCACAATTTTGGCACGTTAAACTTTTGGGCAACTTCGCATTAACCACTAACTTGTCGGCATTTCTTCCAATTTTGGTAGAAAACCGCTATCTTTCGCAGCAATCCCCAAAATCAGGCTAAAGCGAGTCTTGGTCATTTTTGGAAAACAACTTTTAAAAACCAACAGCATGAAATTAAAACTTTTACTGTTCACCCTGGCATTTATTACAACACTTGGAACACTAACCGCACAAGACATTCATCACACTTTGTACAACATGTCACCCCTGACGCTCAACCCTGCGCTCACTGGCGCCTATGAGGGTACAGCGCGTGCGGGAGGCATATACCGCACCCAATGGTCGAGCTTTCTGGCACATGATTTATTCGGCACCACTTCTTTTTACGTGGATGCACCGATTGTACGGGGTTTCCGCAAAAAAGACTGGGTCGGCATAGGCGTTGTCGCTTATAACGACGTATCCGGTACACCTAAGCTGCGTACTACCGCCCAGCTATTTTCCGCTTCGTACCACTTTGCTGTCAATAAAGAGGGCAGTACCATGCTGACGCTGGGGGTACAGGGCGGTGGCGCTACCCGATTTATTGGAAATGATTATATCACGGAAGAGCAAATCCGCGAAGGAGCCGATGACGATATTCAGGAGGAAACCAAAAAATACGTGGATATCAGCGCCGGTTTGATGTTGCGCAGTGCCATTGATGATGCCTCCGGTTTTGAGGTCGGTTTTTCGCTCAATCATATCAATCAGCCGAACAATAGTATCGGAGGCGGAGACGCCAAAAAGCCCATGCGCATCAACGTACATGGCAGATACGAAAATCAGCTGACCGATAAATGGAGCGTAGCGCCTACGTTTTTATTTGCCACTACGGGCGGTGCCAATCAGATTGCCTTGCAGGGCTGGGGCGGGTATCAGTTTACCCCCGATTACAAATTTAATTTTGGTGCAGGCTACCGTTTTGGACGCGATTTGCAGGCATTGCTTGGTGCCGATATCAAAGAAAATTTGCGCGTGGCGGCTAGCTACGATATCAATACTTCTGCATTGAGTACGGTAACAAATGGCGGCGGCGGCTTCGAAATGGCGGTCTGGTACATTTTCAAAATTTATAAAAAGCCGAGCGTGAAGCCAAGTATTTTGTGTCCGCAATTTTAACTTAAGTTGACAGGTTTAAAGGTTGATAGGTTGAATCTCTGCTTTATGATGCTTATTTCAATCCTTCAACTTTATAGCGTTTTAACAAAATCTTAAAAAATCAATAAACCCTTTATTCGTTAGACTTTAGACAATAGACTTTAGCGTTGGCTGATAAAAACGCTTAGGTCTAAAGCCTGAAATCTCCAAGAGATAAAGCTTATGAGAAACATTATCACATTGGTTATATTGCTGTGTTGCGGCGGGAGCGTATTGCTGGCGCAGCCTATTCGCAAAGCGGCTTATGAAGTGTTGCTGGAGGTAGCCGAAGACCAGTACCAAAAAAAGGACTATTACGGGGCGCTCCAGAAATACGAGGAAGCCTACGAAGATAAAGAAGACCGGCTCTTGCTGCCTAAAATGGCGGACTTGTATTATCTCGTGCGCGACTATGTGAAGGCGGAGCGGACGTATTCGCGTTTTTTGCGGCGCGACGAAAAAAATGAGTTTGCTGACAAGCGTTTCTGGTACGGACGTGCCTTGAAAATGAATGGCAAGTACGAGGAATCCATCGTCGAATTTCAAAAATTCATAGAATCTTCACCGAATGATTCGCTGAAAGCGTTGGCGCGAATTGAGTTGACCGGTGCCGAAATGGCAATGGCGACGCCACCTTCAACGAAAGGCGTGCAGATTGAAAACGCCGGCAAAGACATTAATACCACTTTCTCCGAATACTCGCCTGCGTATGCGCGCAGCGGGGATTTGTATTTTTCGAGTTTTAATACGAAGGAAGTCATAGTAGTGGAAGATTCGATGAAGACGGAGAACTTTGCTAAAATTTACCGAGCACCCAAGGCAGATAAGGGTTTTGGCAAACCCGAAGCCCTGGATACGAAAGTCAACCATCCGAATTATCATAATGTAAATTTGAATTTTTCGTCCGATGGCAACCGCATGTTTTTCACCCGTGCCAAACTGGAAGGCAATGCCATGAGTGAAGGCAAGATTTTCTTCAGCGTGGGTGGCGATGGTACCTGGGCTGCTGCCAATGAAGTAAAAGGTGTCAACGGTGATTTTATCAGCAAAGACCCGGCAGTAGGGGAGTTGTTTGGTAAAGAAGTGCTCTTCTTCTCCTCGAACATGCCCGGCGGTAAAGGCGGTTTTGACCTGTACTATGCGCCGCTGGTCAGTGAGGGTACTTACGGCGACCCGGTTAATTTGGGCGATAAGATCAATACCATCGGTGATGAAGAAACGCCCTTCTATCGCGAAGGTACGCTATACTTTGCTACAACCGGACATCCCGGTTTTGGCGGTTTTGACTTGTTTTTCACTCTGTGGAACGGTTCGGAATGGAGCACACCTACCAATATGGGCAATGCTTACAATACGAGTGTGGACGACCATTCGCTGGCATTGGATGCTGAAGGCTACAAAGGGGTAATGACTTCCAACCGCGAGGGCGGGCGCTCGGTAGTGAGCAAGACCTGCTGCGACGATATTTATTCCTTTACCATTCCAAAACTGGTGGCGGATCTGGTGGTTGGTGTTTTTGATGACGCGCGGAAGCCGCTGCCCGGCGCTACGGTGCAACTGGTCGAAGTACAAAATAACCGTGCAGGGAAAACCAATTCGCAAACAGCAGAAAAAGGCAATCGTTTTGGCTTTGAATTGGCGCTGGAAATGCCTTATAAAATAGTCGCTACACATCCTGACTACTTCCCTGATTCTACGCAAATGAATACGGTGGGTTTGAAGGCTTCCAAGACTTTTGAACATCGTTTTTACCTTAAATCACGTCCGAAGCCACCGGCAGAGCCAGAATTTGATACCATTTCTTCGGAAAAGCCGATTGTATTGGAAAATATTTTATACGATTTTGATGATGATCGCATTAAAACTGAATCGGAGCCGGATTTGCAGGTGGTGTATGAATTGATGACGGAGTACCCCGATATGGTGATCGAAATGGGTTCGCACACGGATAACCGGGGTAATGATAATTACAACCGCGAATTGTCGCAACGGCGGGCCGAGTCGGCGCGGCGTTGGCTGGTGCGCAAAGGCGTAGCACGCGAGCGCATTGAAGCCAAAGGCTACGGCGAATCGGCACCAAAAACAGTCACTGCCAAGCAGGCAGCACAGTATCCTTTCCTCAAAGAGGGCGATGTGCTGACCGAGTCATATATTAATAAACTGGCGAATGAGCAGGAAAAAGAAGTAGCGCATGCCATCAATCGCCGCACCGAGTTTAAAATTGTCAAGGGTCCGACGAGCATTATTATCAAGAGTACGCGCCTGCGGAAGAATACTTCTACCAAACCGGCACCCAATAAAAATTCCCTGATTCAAGCGGATACCCTGAAAATCAGTGATTTATCCTCATTGTCGGGCAAGTCGAAAGAGGCGTTGAAAGGGTTGCCGATTATGCAGTTCAAGGAGCGCACGATTGATTTCGGTAAGGTGAAAAAAGGCGAGAAGCGCAATTATACTTTCGAATTTACCAATGCTGGCGAGGCACCTTTGAAAATTGACATCGTGTCGGCGTGTGAATGTACAACTGCCGAGTGGACGCGTGGTGAAATCAAGCCCGGTCAGAAAGGTAAAATTGACATCATTTTCGACAGCGCCTCGAAAGACGAAGCCGAAACCATCGAACTGGAAATCTTTTTGGAACAAAAAGAACCGGACACCGGCTACCCGATTATTGAGCGTTTGCAGTATAAATTTGATATTGTAAAATAATATTGTAATGATTTTTATTATAAAAGCCCATGAAATTATTCGTGGGCTTTTGTATTTACATTACCTTGTTTTAAAAGCGAGCCGTCAGAAAACTTTAGAATAAAGGGGTATTCAATTTGAAGTATGTCTTTATCTATCAGTAACTTTTAATGAAAACCATTTTTCAAAAATATATTACTTATTTTCATCAAAAAAAAGTTGGTGCAACGTTGCGTGCGCTTTGGAAAAAGAAACGGGTAAAATTTGGCGTTATTTTATTTACTTTATTTACATTTTACTGGTTTTCTTTACCTAATCCATTATTTAGAGATCCGACCTGCATGGTGTTGGAAGCCAGCAATGGCGACCTCCTCGGCGCGCGTATCGCGGCAGACGGGCAATGGCGTTTCCCGCAGCAAGACACCATCCCCGATAAATTTACGCGCGCTTTAATCGAATTTGAAGACCGCAATTTTTATTACCACCCTGGAGTGGATCCGGCGGCATTAGGACGGGCTTTGTTGCAAAATATTCGTAATCAGCGAGTTGTAAGCGGGGGAAGCACTATTACAATGCAGGTGATTCGGCTTTCCCGCAAGGACAAGCCTCGCAATTTGTATCAGAAACTAGTGGAAATGATCTTGGCTAC
>JBKBWT010000131.1:0-7567 GCA_046314415.1 Saprospiraceae bacterium | reverse complement strand
GCCTCGAATTAACCACCAGTAAACGTCAGGTGCTATCACTTTACGCCTCGCACGCGCCTTTTGGCGGCAATGTAGTGGGATTGGATGCAGCGTCGTGGCGGTATTTTGGCAAACAACCGAAATTATTGTCCTGGGCAGAGGCAGCCACCCTGGCAGTTTTACCTAACAGCCCCGCCTTGATTCACCCTGGTCGCAACCGACAAGCTTTATTAAGCAAGCGCAACCGGCTGTTAGACAGACTATTGGAAAGGAAAATTATTGACACCCTCACTTGCCAATTGGCAAAAGAAGAACCCTTGCCCGATGAGCCGCATCCATTGCCACGCCTGGCGCCGCATTTGTTGGATCGCGCTTATTTAGAATATGTACGTACCCGTAAAACGGAACGCTCCCGTATTCACACTACACTTGATATTACATTACAAAATCAAGTAACGAATATATTACATCAGCATCAGCAGTTATTAAGTTATAATCAAATTCATAATGCTGCCGCTATTGTTTTGGACATCGAAACTGGGAATGTGCTGGCGTATGTTGGTAATGTCATCGGGGCGGGGGAGGAGCACGGTGAGCAGGTGGACGTCATCAAAGCACCGCGTAGTACGGGTAGTGTGCTCAAGCCCTTGTTGTATGCGTTGGCGGTGCAGGAGGGGCAATTATTGCCGCACACCTTGCTGCCAGATGTACCGACCCAATTGAGCGGCTATCGCCCGGAAAATTTTTATAAAAAATATGATGGAATGGTCGCGGCGGATAAAGCTTTAATTCGTTCGCTAAATGTGCCCTTCATTCATTTACTACAAGAGTATGGTTTGGGTAAATTTCATTATCAATTAAAAAAATTAGGCATTACCACGCTCAATAAACCGCCGGGTTATTATGGGTTGCCCATCATATTGGGCGGAGCGGAGGGCACTTTATGGGATATTACAGGTATGTACGCCAGTATGGCTAGAACCTTACAAGATTATTATAAAAATCGAGGACAATATAATGAGAAAGCCTTTCATGCGCCAAGTTATTTATATTCGTATAATAATGCCGAACAAAATATTATAAATTGGCAAGCCGAACCCAGCCACCTGAGCGCTGGAGCCATTTGGGCTACGTTGAATGCCATGCAAGCGCTGGAGCGCCCGGATGAGGAAGGCAACTGGCAACAATTTGAATCGAGCCGCCGGATTGCCTGGAAAACCGGCACCAGTATTGGCTTTCGCGATGCGTGGGCAGTAGGTGTGGACGGGCGTTATGCAGTAGGCGTGTGGGTGGGCAATGCCGACGGCGAGGGGCGTCCCGGATTACTCGGGGTGCGAGCGGCTGCCCCGATTTTATTCGATGTTTTTAATCGGCTGCCAAAAAGTAAATGGTTTGAAGCACCTTATGCCGAATTGACTAAAATAGCAGTGTGTAAACAAAGTGGTTACCGTGCGACGGAATTATGCGAAAAAGACACCATTTGGGTACCGAAGAGCGGACTGCGCGTAGCCGCCTGCCCTTTTCACCAGACGGTGCATTTGGATAAAACCGGAAAATGGCAGGTATCCGCCGATTGTGAAGCTCCGGAAAACATGATACATATAGCATGGTTTATTTTACCACCGGTGGAAGAACATTATTATCGGGCTAAAAATCCAAATTATCTTCCACTGCCGGGATGGCGGGCAGATTGTAAGAATGGTATTGACAATGAGCGGGTTATGCAATTAATTTATCCCAAACAGCCTACACAGATTTACGTACCGGTGGATTTGAATGGTGAATTATCCCGCACGGTATTTACCGTAGCGCATCGCAACGCTGAAACCATGATATACTGGCATATCGATGGCACCTACCTTGGCAGTACACAAACCTTTCATAGCATGGAACTCAATCCGCCCGAAGGCAAGCATAAACTGACCTTAGTAGATGAAAAAGGCAATCGGCTGGAACAAGCGTTTGAGATAATTAAGAAATGAAGAATTATTTGGCTGTATTATTCATTATTAATTATTCATTCCTTCATTCTTCATTAAGAATATCCCAGGTATGGTCTGCCAATAACTTCACCGATGCCACAAACTCATACGGCGGCTTTCTGCCCCACTCCTGCGGCGAAACCAGCGAAAGTACATGATTACCATTTTTGCGCAAGTACAAATGATACATTTTGCCAATGATTGGTTCAAAGCCCATTTCTGCCAGATAAATTTTTTCCGAAATTTCTACCCGATCCTTAATAGCTTGAGCCTGCCGCGCCAGGAGCTCGATCTGCTGTCGAATCTGGTCGAGGTGCATATCGGTCTGCTCGTACATCGCCGCCATGGCACGTCCTTTCACTTTGCCCCGATCCACCGGATCAATCAGCGCACTGCCCCGATGATGGGCATACGGTAAAATATGTGGATTCTCCGTAATCTTATCGGCATCAATCGGATTGATGAATAATTCGCGTTCCAAATCGTTTTGCTTGCTTTCCGCTGCCATTTACAAAGGGTATCAGTTAAAAGATGAATTATTTCGTGGAATAACTCTCAAATAAAGCCGATTGTTCAATTTTATAAAAATGAAAACGTCGAAGCTGTATTTACAACTCCGACGTTTTTATTATTATCTGACTAAATAACTGCTAAAACATTACTTCAAAGAGAAGGAAGTGCTACCAGCCAGATAACCTTTGTTATATACTTCTACTTTATAAGTACCTTTGGTGAAGGGCTGATTCGGTGCCCAGTTGGTACACAGTTGCGAAGCATTTTGGTTGTAATCAAATTCTTTTGCAGTCGTGAATGCCAATTCTTCATTGGTGCTGCTGCTCTTGAACACACCGGAACCCAGGTCTTCTACCGACAGCGTTACACCCTGTGGATCAATCACGCGGATGTGATACATTTCGTTACCGGCTTCAGCCACTTCATTTACTGTGGTGTTGAAGCAAATTTGCAATTGGTTCACATCTTTAGCCTGACGTTCTTTAGCAAACTTACCGTTGCTACGTGCCTTCAAGCCTTGTACTTCAATGCCCGATACTTTAATAACCGAAGCAAAATTCACTTTGCTTGATAATGCCTGGCGGTCTTTTTCCAGCGTTTCTTTCTCGCTTACCAGTGCAGCACGAGCCGACTCAGATTCAGTATAAGCGGTACGCTGTTGTTCCAGATCAGACTGTAAAGTCGTTTTTTCCTGACTTAAGGTGTTGACATTCGCGGTCAATTCCTCATTTTGCTGCTTCAGTTGATTGATTTCTGCTACGTACTGTTGTACCTGCGAACGCAGATTTTTCAATTCACTGCGAGCTGCGCCCAGGTTTTTGCTATCTTTCAACAGATCGTCGATACGGTTTTTCTGAGAGGTTAATTCTTCTTTCTGCTTTTCAATCAAGGCATTCAACTCTTCATTGCTACCTTTCATTTCTTCCAGTTCTGACAATGCGGAGTAGTACTGCTTTTCCAAATCTGCCTTTAATCTTTCAGACTCATTGTACTTGTTCGACATTTCCGTTTTAGCCTGGTTTTGGCTAATGGAGGTTACTAGAAGACCGATAGCTGCGATTGCCAGGATAGCAATTGCCACGATAAATCCGGTATTGGTTTTCCGAGGTGCAGGTGTCGGATTGTTGTAGGACGGATTCGGGTTTGCCCCAGGATTGTTGGTTATCATACGATTGAATGATTTTTGTTTTAAAAATTTTACCTATCTTAATTTAAAAGAGCGTGTGCAAACTTAACGGCGACCCATTTTATAAAATTGTATTTTTTACTATAAAAAGCTCACTGCATTTTGCTTTCACTTTTGAATAATGTGCGAATGACGATGCAAAGATGCAGGCTAAATTGCTACTTCGCCTCTACTATTGTCTAATTCCGGACGACTATTGTCTAATTTCAAAAAAATAATCTCTTTTGCACGATTTGCCGGAAAGAAAATAGCCGCTTTCATCCTCGTTCTTGATAAGCACTTCTCAACCACACCACTCCTAACTTGCATTCAACCTTAATAAGTACAACGAAAAAGCATTTCCTAAGTTGAAAAAGGGACTTGATAAAAAATAAAACAAAAAATTTGTTTTAAATATTGACAAAACAAAACAAATAGTATATATTTGCTTGCAAATCAATGATTGCTGTCATGGAACTGCAAATCTTAATCAGCAAGAAAGGGACAAAAGTGGTAACCGCCACCAATTTGCATCAGGCATTGCAATTGCTTGATCACCACTATTCAATGAATATAAAGAAGTGGATCACCGATATTTTTGAATTCCGGGACGGTATTCGCAAACCGGTAAAAATGCAGGACTTTGCGCCGCGCTCCCTCAAAGATGCGCCGCTGGTGGAAGACTACTACTTATCGGTAGAGTTTGCCAAACTCATTGCGTTGCGCTCTAAGAGCAAGGTAAAACTCAAGTATGCCAAATGGTTGCAGTCGCTTGACGAAGCAGAGACTCAAAGCCCCGATTTCCTTAGCCACGATCAGGTATTGGCAGTACTCGACCTGGTAAAAGTGATGACATCCATCTCTACGCAGGAAGAATACGAGCGTCAACACCTTAAATTATATGAGGAACGCAACGGTGGCAGCGCCAGCAACTGGTGGCAGCATCGGGCACAGATACTTGGATATTCCTCAGAAGAATTGCGTGAAAAGGTGCTGAGCATCGGCAAACGTGCCAATCGCATGTCACAGCGTCAATTGCTCATGCACGTGGACAAATACGAAATGATTCGCATCGGCGTCATTGACTTGTTTATGGTGTTGGGTAAAACCGAAGCCTACGCGCGTAGCATGGGCGACCTGGCTAAAACCTTTGCCCGCGAATTGCAAGTGGAAATCAAAGACGACCGCTACGAAGAACGGAATCTGTTTGCACCGTTCGACGATACTTTGCAAACGGTACACGATTTGCAAGCCGTCGAAAGAGCGTTCCGTATAAGTGCTTAATCCCACCAATTAAATAGTTGGTGCCGTATTATAAAATAAATGGAATTAGTAAATGAGAAGCCATCCTCTAGCTTGTGGGGTGGCTTTTTTTTTAGAATATGTTTGAATTTTGCCAATTACTACCTTTTTTGACTAAAGTCCCATTCGTACTTTTTAAATCCCCGCCATTGGCATAGCCATCCCTTCACAACGGATTTATGATGTATTCGAGTAAATAAATATTATGTGCTTTACTACTAACCAGCAGCCGTTCCTTATTTTTTATAAATCCATTTTGTTGTAAAAGTGCTTCTAACTCCCACTTTTCCAATGCTTGCGGGCAATAATCGTCATCCGTATTAATACGCTTTACCTGTTCGACCAGACAAAATCTACCGCCTTTCGCTAAAGACCATTTGATAGATTGCAACATGCTAATTTTATCAC
The DNA here is from genome assembly GCA_046314415.1 of Saprospiraceae bacterium. Lineage (GTDB taxonomy): Bacteria > Bacteroidota > Bacteroidia > Chitinophagales > Saprospiraceae > JADJNW01. The sequence goes on along the minus strand of JBKBWT010000131.1, from coordinate 2,218 downwards.
TAAAATGATGGAAAGCATCCACCGCAATAATAAGGTCTAAATTTTCCATTTCCAGACCGGTGGAATTTTTGGAACCTTCTATAAAATGGCAGTGTGCCAGTTGTGCCGGCGTCAATTCTGATGCAATATTGTAGCGAGCTTGTTGCAATGAATATTTACCTAATTCATTTACATAGATCTCTACATCGTTGTACAAAATACATAATAATAAAGATAACCAGCCGCTTCCTGCGCCTAATTCGGCTACGCTTTCTTTAGGTTGAATATTAAAAAAATCCCAATACTGCCAGAGCATGGATGAATCTTGAAAATGGGCATTCGTTAGTTGTTCGGGGGTGAGCTTTTGCTGAATCAAGCGCAGGCTTTGCAATTTCAGGCGCTGCCAATTGGCAACAGCCCTCGTCAGTGAATCAAGCGGAATCACTGACTTGATAATTGTTTTCAATTCTTCGGAAAGCGATTGCACCGTGCGGTCTTTTTTTACCAAACCAGAAAAGAAATCATCAAATGTGGAAAGGATTTCGGGATTAGGCATGCGCTGGCGAATTTGTTCCCGAATCTGGCTCAGGTGCTGCATGGCTTGCGCTTCGCGCTCATAGGCTGCCAGTACCGACTGTTGGAGCGATGGCTTCATTAGCGCTTGACCCTGCTGGGCAGAAAGAACCGTTACCGGCAAGGAACATAAAAACACGTACAATAAACGCATGGTAATCAGGTTGTTCTTTCTCTTCGACAGTTGAAAGCTCACAAAAGTTTAGTAGCGCTGTTGATTTGTTGCTTTGACTAGCAAATTGGATTATAAAATACTCGAATTGGGTTCTCCGACACTCCAATTGGATTATAAAAGCATCGAATTAGATTCTCTGATACTCGAATTGGATTATAAAAGAGTCGAATTAGGTTCTCTGATACTCGAATTGGATTATAAAAGAGTCGAATTAGGTTCTCCGATACTCGAATTGGATTATAAAAGCATCGAATTGGCTATACTGCGCTTTTTTTTATATTACAGAGATTCCTTTTACCTGAAAAGTGGGGGTAGGAAGGGTAATAAATCTTGTGCTTTGCGCATGTTAGGCGGCGCGGGCACTTGTAGCCACGTGGCGAATTCATATAATAAGGCAGCGCGCGGATAATTTTGCTGACGCAGGTACTGTAAAGATTCACTGCCGGCGGATTTCGACAGTTTATGCCCTTCCGCATCTACGATTAAAGGATGATGATACCATTTTACACGCTGAAAATGATCCAATTGTAATAGATCTGCCAAATAAAGCTGGGCGGCGGTGGAGGGTAACAAATCCTGCCCTCTTATTACATGCGTTACACCAAATATTACATCATCGCATAAAGAAGCGAGCTGATACGCCGGAATGCCGTCGCGGGTTTTCAGGACAAAACTGCCCATTGCTGCTGATAAATCCACCGGAATGCTGCCGCTCCAGGCATCCTGAACACTTACAATCGTCCCCGCAGGCACGCGCACACGCCAGGGCAAGTCCCCGGTCAAAGGCAAATTTTTCTCAGCGCAAATATTCGGATAAACTCCGCTGAAACCCGCGTCACGCAAGGTCTTTCGCGTACAATCACAAGCAAATAAGCATCCTTTTTCTTTTAAATATTCCAGTTGTTTATCATAATCAGGCAGGCGTAGGTTTTGCGACCAATGCTGCTGAAAATCCGCAACATCCTTCGGACCCAAATCCCAATCCAAACCCAGCCAATCTAAAGTGGCAAAAATATCTTCGAGGTACTCCGGGCGGCTGCGGGTAGCATCCAGGTCATCAATGCGCAGCAAAATCTTTGCATCTAACTGCTTCGCGTACAGCCAGTTGAGCAAAAAGTTAAAGGCATTGCCTTTATGTAAAAAACCACTGGGCGTGGGCGCAAGGCGGAAGAGATAATTAGACATTTATATTTTAAAGCCTTATAAATATGTAATTAAATTGCTGATTATTTACTTGCTATTAATGATTTAACTTCCTGCAAATAGCAGTAAGCAAGTATTATAATTCATAAATTGGTCGGATAAAGTTAATAAAATAACGATAAAATTAGCGTTGCGCTGCTATCACGATTAATTTAATTAAAAATATAAATCACTAATGTCCGGTTATAAGTCAAAGAGATTCAATTGGTTATCATTTACACTTTGTTGATTTTGTAGTGAATAATGTTCAAACAGTTGATTGACAGGGGTTTTGTCGAACAAAGAGAC
>JBKBWT010000130.1:5133-15919 GCA_046314415.1 Saprospiraceae bacterium | reverse complement strand
GAATACGTCATAACCGCCGAAGCCTTCATGCCAATCGGAAGCAAAGTAAAGATTTGTCCCTTCTACAAAAGGCGAGATTTCATCACCTTGAGTATTGACTACCGGACCCAGGTTTTCGGGAGTACCCCAATTGTTGCCGGCTCCATTGCGGTAAGAAACGTAAATATCGTACCCGCCAAAGCCATCCGGGCGATTGGATGCGAAATACAACGCATTACCATCAGCGGAAAAAGTTGGAAAACCAACTGAAAAGTTCGTGCCATTATAAGGAAATGGTTTGGCATTGATCCAGTCGCCGTTGGCGCTCACTTCTGCAATTTGCAAACTTAATTCCATCCCACTCGTCGGGATATGCCGGGCACCATCCACAAAATTATTCTTGGTGTACGCCACCCATCTGCCGTCGGCAGAGAACGCAACCGGTCCATCATTAAAAGAGCTTCGATCATTGCGCAGATAAAAGGGTGCTTCCAGGTAGCCATTTCGCCCAATATTGGCAACATACAATTGATTTCTGGCTTCGCCGGTCCAGTTGGTTGCACCGCGTTGAACATCCACGCGAGCCGAGGAAAAAACAACCTGATTTTGCCCGTACAAGGCAGGTCCAAAATCCGAAGACGATGAGTTAACAAATTCATTTACAGCCGTATAGGTGGACATGACGCCCTGTTGTGCCTTGGCAAAGTCGGTACTTTGGGCATAATGATTGCCCACTACCGCATTCTCACGCGCGTATTCCAGATACCATTTTTTAGCCTCGTCATATTTACCCAGCGCCTTTAGTACGTGTCCGTATTCCAATTTACGAATCGGTTCTACATCCCGCTGCGTCATTGCGCGGGCATAATGTCTTTCAGCTTCTTCCATTTGATTGAGGTGACGGTAACTGTCCGCTATTTTACTCAGGGCTTCTACGTCATCGGGGCGTCGGCTCAAGGCTTCAAGGTAGGATTTGATAGCCAGATTGTAAGCGTGTAGTTCATATTCTTTGTTGGCGCGGCGCAGGTCGCTGCGGAATTGCGCCATTACCGAACAACTATTCAAAAGGAATGCAAGAAAAAAGAGGAGAAGAAATCTGTTTGCTAATTTCATCATATTGCAAGATTTTCTTATAACATAAGATGCGATCAGTACTCATTTTGTTGCACTTACTTTTCGCACCTTTTGTCTTTTGTTTTGTTTAATAATAATATAATATTAGCTGTTGAGTAATAAGGCAAATTTATAATTATTTTCCTATAAAATTGATTATTAGGCAATTGTAATCGTCAAATTATTAAGTGTTATTTTAAAAAAGTTTTTTCTTACTGAATAGGGACGCCTTTGCCTCGTAAAATTAAATTTTATTACAAGTAAAACCAAAGATGCTTCGGTAAATAGTAAAATAATTGTTAATAAAGATTTTTTTTCCAACGGTGCTTTACGTCCGTCCGTCAAAGATTATAACGAATGACTTTAAAAATACTCCTTATGAAACGATGCTTTTTTTTACTACTCCCTCTTTTTTTCGGTGCTGCCACTTGTAATAAAACACCGCGCGACCAGGCGGATTGTATGGGACAGGCACAACCCGATATGGTGTGTTATGAAATTTATCAGCCGGTGTGCGGCTGCGATGGTAAAACTTATGGCAACGATTGTGAAGCGCGTCGCGCTGGTATAAAAACCTGGCAATCAGGCGAATGTAAGTAGGGTTCTTATTGGGTAATGGTGATCGGGTGAAGCGGCTCTGGTGAGCCGGAATCCCAATATTCACTACCCAATAGCTTTTTTACTTCAATTTGCCAAGTACCCGAAACTCCGTACGGCGATTCATTTGGTGCGCCTCTTCCGAACAATCTTCTTCAATTTCGCAGGGATTGATGAGGCGAGCCTCTCCATAGCCCACCGCTACCAGGCGTTCTTTTTTGATACCGCGCTGCACCAGCCAGGTCGCCACGGCATCGGCGCGCCTTTGCGATAGTTTTTGATTGTAGCGGCTATCCCCGCGTGAGTCGGTATGCGAACTGATTTCTACAATCAAGTCAGGATTATCCTGTAACAAGCGCAATAATTTTTCCAATTCCGGCAAAGCCTCCTTGCGCACCGAAGCATGCCCCGAGTCGTAATAAAGATTAAGTAAATAAGCGATAGAGCCCCCTTCATAGTTTTTGGCACTACGGGTAAAATTTTTCATTTCCTCCGGGGCAAAGTCGTTTTTAACCTCCCGAACACTGGCGACCGCCTTAGGGGCAACCGTTTCCTGAGGCGCTGTAAATGGCTGTAAGTAAATATTTCTTTCAATGGCACCAAAAATGCCTTCGGTACAAACCGGTTCGTTTATATTTTGGGTAAAGAAGTTATTTTTTTCAACGCGAATATCATAACAGCAGGCATCTTTTAATACGATATTATATTTTCCATTCGCATCTGATGTAATATTCAAGCTACCACAGTTTTTCCCGTTGAGTTTGAGCGTAGCTCCGGCAATAGGTTGATTGGTATTTTGATCTAAGACTTGTCCAACTAATCGGGTGATTTCCCGTTGCAAACCAATCACTATTTTTTGATCGCCGGCTTCGGTGGCGCAAATTTCCTGCGTTTGGGCATTATATCCCTTTAAGGTAATGGAAAATGTGACACATTGCCCGCCGATTAAATTTGTAGTAGCCTGATTATGATGCCTTTTTAAAGTAATTTCCGGACCTTCGAGTTGTTCTATAATGGCTTCCGGCAAAGCCTGCTCGTTTGTAGCGTCAACCACCGTGAGGTTAATATGCGCCTGGCTTTGCGCAAAACTGTAAATATCATCGCTACCCGCGCCATTGGGGCGATTGGACGTGAAATAGCCGAAGCGTCCGTCGGGCTTAAGTACAATACCAAAATCATCATACGCCGAGTTGACCGGTGCCCCCAAATTTTCTACTTCGCTCCAGTCGCCATTGCTGAGGTCTTCAACGTAAAAAATATCCATGCCGCCTAAGCCCAAATGTCCATCAGACGCAAAATACAATCGATCTCCTTGATAATAAGGATATAACTCATCGCCTTCGGTATTAATATTTGGACCTAAATTGATGGGTGGACCCCACTGCTCGCCCATTTTTTCACTGAAATACAAATCTCTGCCGCCAAAGCCGCCGGGCATATTAGAGGAAAAAAACAAGCGTTTGCCATCAGGCGTCAACGCTGGATGCGCCACAGAGTAATCGTCGCTGTTGAACGGTAGCGGTTCCACTGCACTCCAGGTGCTGTCATTGAGATTTTGTGCCCGCACAATTTCCAAAGGCTTGAACTCTTTCAAGGCAGTCATGTCATTTTTGCGACTCCGCGTGAGAAAAACTTCGGTAAAGTCCGCATTGAATGTTACCATGGCATCATGATATTGCGAACGTAATTTGTCTGAAAAACGCTGACTCTTCCCATATTCTAAGGCTTCTGACTGAGCTAACACTTCTACAAATTGCAGGTCGAAATAACCCTGATTGCCGACCGAAGCAAATACCAAACCATTTTTATAAAATGCTGGTCCAAGGTCGGCTCCCGGTGTATTAAAAGTGGCGAGTTGAACGCTGTAAGCGCTGGTATTTTTTTGCAATAATTCATCGGCGTACGCGCAGGCGCGCTGAAGGTATTTCTTGCGTGTATCATAAGGACGCAGCCTTAGGTATTGTTGATAAACCTGCTCCGCTTCGGCACATTTACCATTATATTGTAATACCCGGGCATAAGAATAAAGCACAATCGGATTTACATCCGGCGCGGTCACTGCCTGGCTATACCACTGTTCGGCATTGGTGTAATCCAATATTTTACGATAAGCATCACCCAGCTTCACTTTTGCTTCCGGGAGGTCGTTTTTTGCCAGTACTTCCTGGTACAATTCAATCGCCTCTTTGTGCTTGCGGGCTTCAAAAAAACGATCGGCTTTTTTCAATTTCGGGTTTTGGGACCAGCCCACGGTAATCGCCAGCATCAGCAGCGCTACCAGGTACATTTTCCTGTTCATAGATCGGTTCATTTGTTTGCTTCCAACCACTACGACTGCCATCAAAAATAAGGCTTTTAAAAGGATATTCCCGGTATTTCAATGGAATATTTGCCGGGCAACCGCTGCATTCCACTTTTTTATAGAAACGGGAGTTGGAGCATAAGCGTTTTAAAGTTTGGTTAAGGTAATTGTTTTAATATAAAAATTTGATTATAAAATTATTACAAAACATGAATAATATAAATATTATATAATGTAATGGTTTTAATACCTGTGTATCATAAATAAAATCTTGGCGATAAACTGAAACGTTATACGGAAACAGCACCAAAAGGTTAACTTTACCCCCGAAAAAATACGCTACTATGCAAATTACCCAGATTAACATTTATCCTGTCAAATCGCTGCGCGGTATCACCCTGCATTCAACAATTGTGGAGCCGCGTGGTTTGCAATATGACCGCCGTTGGATGCTCGTGGATGAGCAAGGTTTGTTCTTGACGCAACGGGAATTTCCTGAAATGGCTTTATTGGTTACAGAAATAAATGATCATCATTTAGTTATAAAGCATAGCTATAAATCATATGAACCCCTGCTTATTCCATTAAAAGCAACTGCCCCGGCAGAGCGAGTGCGCGTTCAGGTGTGGAATGACCACTGCCACGCCCTGGCGGTAAGTCCTTTCGCCGACCAATGGCTGAGCGAAGTCCTGCAAACACCGTGCCGATTAGTGTACATGCCGGATGACAGTGTGCGTCCGACCGACCCCCTTTACAGCCAACCCAGTGATATGGTGAGTTTTGCCGATGGATTCCCGATTTTAATCATTGGTGAAGCGTCGCTCGAGGATTTGAACCAACGCTTGAAAATACCCGTGCCGATGAATCGCTTTCGCCCGAATTTGGTATTCAGTGGCGGCAAACCCTACGAAGAAGATACCTGGAAAAACTTTCAAATCGGTAATCTGCATTTTCGCGGCACCAAGACCTGTGGGCGTTGTGAGATTACGACCATCGATCAGGCTACAGCCGAACGTGGCAGCGAACCCTTGAAGACATTGGCTTCTTATCGGCTGGAGGGTAAAAGAATATTATTCGGTATGAATGTTTGTTGGAATGTGGAGGAAACCACAAATGCTTGCCTGTCCATCGGAGATAGCATAAAAATATTATAATGCAAGTGGTTGAATATCAATTATAAATGCTGGATTATTACAGTAAAATCTGATTATATAATATTTTAAATAATTTTTATATTAACTGCACTGCCCGCGGCGCTTAAAGACTAAAAGCGCTTTAAAATTTTTTTTAATAAAAAGTAAAGCTATTCTACCGTTTTTTGTGAAAAAATACGCAAATTTGGAGGCTCATCGCTAATAACGACTCATCACTACAGCTCGCTGTCAGGGCTAACTCAGTACACACTATGCAAATAAAAGTTTAATATTTAAATGGTTATGTATTAATTAAATTAAACTTTTGACGTGGTCATGAAACAAAAACCGATCCTTTACCTGGCAATGCTTTGCCTATTGCTTACCTTTTTACAACGTACCGCTGCACAGGATAATATTATCATGCAGGGTTTTTACTGGAACACGATACACGGTGATACGGCGAACAAAACTACTGGTGGTATTTGGTGGGATACGATTGCAACGGTTGCACCTCAACTGAAAAATGCAGGCTTCAATGTATTATGGGCACCGCCTGCCCAAAAAGGCTTTGTGGGCATATTTGATATGGGGTACGGCATTTCCGATTATTACGATTTTGGACAATTCAATCAATTTGGTACGATTCGAACCCGGCACGGTAATCTGACGGAGTTGCAAAATGCCATTACTACCCTCCATGCTAATAACATCAGCGTGATGGCAGACATCGTGCTCAATCATCGGGCGGGTGCATCGGCGCAGCAGTTGGAAGATTGTGATATTCCCAATGATGGGCGTGGTCGGGAGCTGCGTTTTACCAAATTTACCCCGGTGAGCGGGCGTATTGCAATGGATTCCTCCCATTTTTATCCGGCTAATTTTTCGGGGCACTGTAATCTTGATCCACCTTACCACAATCGAATTTTCTTTGAAGATATTTGCTATTTTAATAAAATGAATAACGTACTCAATCCCGCAGCACCGAACAATGGCTGGTATTTTGGTCCGCACAATCTGGGGGCAGCCGGTGATTCGCTGGTGTTGGTCGGGCGTTATATGCTTGATACCATTGGCTTTGACATGGTGCGCCTGGATGCGGTGAAGCATATTGAGCCGGGCTTTTTAGCGCCATTTTTAGTAGAATTGCGAAACGGTGCACAGCCGTTCACGGTCGGCGAATCATTTGAAGGCAATGCAGGTTTGTTAAAAGATTATCAACAACAGGTTGAAAGTTTTAATACGACGTTTGGTACCGGATCTAAAAATGCCAATATGGCAATTTTTGATTTTGCGTTACGGTTTGCATTACAAGGAATGGTGGATAACACCAATTATAATATGAGTAATCTCAACTCGGCTGGCTTGCGCTTTATGCCTGGAGGTGGTTTGGCAGCAGCAGACATTGTCACTTTTGTGGAAAATCATGACTTCGACCGTGGGGGCTATCGTCTGGTGGCTTGCCCCAACGGTACTTTGCAAATTGGCAGTACTTGTCTGGAGTATTTTTTTGAATCTGATCATGCACCGGTAGTCAACGACAAGCACATGGCGTATTCCTATATTATGGCAGCGGAAGGTACGCCGACTGTTTTCTGGAAAGATTACTTCTGGTATGGATTGAATGATGAAATTAGCTGGCTGATTGCTTTGCGGCAGCAATTTGCCAAGGGCAATTCCTCGCCGATGAATAGTTTATCGCCCACTTTTTCCGGAGGCAGCAATAGTGGCGATTTTTTTGTGCTGCGGCGCGATGGTACAACTAGTGGTACGAGTGATGGAGCAGTGTTGGGCTTGAATGATGCCGTTTCGGGCAATCAGTCGGCTTGGGTGAACACCCCTTTTACCAATAAATACTTGAAAGATTATTCTGATGGATTGATGTTTGTTACCTCACAGGCATTCGGTGATTCGCGGGCTTTGATCACCACCGCAGCACGTGATTTTAGCTGGTGGGCACCTACCGGATTGTATCCCAAGCAAGCCGGTACGGCTGCGAGCCATTTTACAATGAATGCGACACCCGGCGGCTGTCCGCATTTTATTGCGTTGCGTGTCGCGGATGCTGCGAATTTCACGGTAGCAGGTGCGCCGATTGCCGTTGGCGATGAAGTAGCTGTAAAAAATACTGCGGGTCAGGTCGTCGGCATCGGTCGTATTGGACAAGGTTTCAAATGGGATGGCGTGAAGGACATGATTATCGAAGTACTTGGTAGCCCGTCGAGCAACGGCATGGCAAACGGTGAATCCTTCCGCCTGGTCATTTATGACGCCAGCGCTGGCATTGAGCGGGAAGCCGCCACCATTCAATTTGCTGCTAGTGGCACTACCTTCAACTTTAGCCCCAACCGACCGAATACACCTAATCGCAATGGTAACTTCTCTACGTTTGCGCTGACTAGTAGCGCTACCAGCACTTTTGTCTGTCAGGGGATTTCGCGAATTACTGCATTCAATACGGCTGGTCAATCTTGCAACAATGATATTGCCAGCAATACGCCTTATAATAATGGTTGGCAAACCGGAGACAACGGCGGTAGTGGTTTTGGCACCTGGACGCTGAGTGTAACCAATAGCTCGAATGCCGGTCATTTCCGTGGTGATTCACGCAATAACGGCGACGGCGATAGTAATAGCAACGGCGACATCAATACTTCAAATGTTGCGCTGGGCCTGTATGCCAACAACAGTGCGACGGCAAACGCCATTCGTAATTTCTCCACAGCGATGAGTACGAATTCAATCTTTTCTTTGCGCATGGACAATGGTTACATTGACAATGGAGGCTCGGTAGGATTGGGTTTGCAAAATAGCAGTGGGAATAATTTGCTGGAATTTTACTTTCGGGGTGGGCAAAGTTTTTATCAGTATAATGATGCTGGTAATGAAAAAAATACCACTTTAGGTTTCACCGATGAAGGTGTAAATGTGCAAGTTAAATTGCTGACTGCCAGTACGTATGAGTTGACCATATCGGGTTTAAATGGGGGAAGTTTTACCGCGACAGGTACACTGAAGAATCCGGCAGGTGGGCAAACGCCAACACGCTTCCGATTGTTTAATTTTAATGCAGGAAGTGGCAGCACTAAAGATGTCTTTTTCAATAATTTTAGCATCTGTCATCCTACTGGATCGTCTTTGGTACCAATCGCGGAGGAAGGAATTGCTCCTAAATTGGAATTGCAAGCTCAGCCAGATCAGGAAAATACGACGACTCAATTTAGACTATATCCCAATCCAGTAGGCAATCAGCTTACCATAGCTATGAATGAGCCGATGGCACAGGAAAGTCAGCTTATTATCACCGACATTGCCGGGCGGGTATTGAAAATTCAAAAGCTAGGCATTGGTGTGGTACAACATTTAATTAATCTGACCGATTTATCCCAAGGCTCCTATTTTCTGACGGTACGTTCCGATAAAAGTGTACAAACAATGCGGTTTTTAAAATTATAAAACTGATGGGGGGGTTTGAAGCGTGGACGACAGCGGCTTCAAGCTCCCAACCCTCCAACAATTCGGTTGCTCATACTACTTTAAGCCATCTAATGGACTACAATATTATGTAATTCCACCAATTGATAATTAAAAATATTATTTTTGCTCGTCAATGTTGCCCCGCTAACTATTTTTCACGAGCCTACAGTCATTTCCTAAAAAACTAAACAAGAAATAAGGTGATTTCCTCCGTGGGAATCAACAATTCGCATTTACTCAAACAAATCATTTATTGTGATGAGACGACCGTTCACGTGCTTATTAGTAAGCTGCTGTCTGTTACTTTCCTTATTGCAACGTGCTGCTGCTCAAGATAATATCATCATGCAAGGCTTTTACTGGAATACCATTCCGGGCGACGTTACTAATGTGACCACCGGTGGTATTTGGTGGGATACGATTGCGACCGTAGCGCCACTTTTAAAAAATAGTGGTTTCAATGTACTTTGGACGCCACCTGCGCAGAAAGGCTTTGCCGGTATTTACGATATGGGCTATGGTATTGCCGATTATTACGATTATGGTCAATTCAATCAGCATGGTACAATACGTACCCGGCATGGTAATTTGACACAGCTGCAAAATGCCATTACAACGCTGAAAAACAATAACTTAAAAGTAATGGCGGATGTGGTGCTCAACCATCGGGCGGGCGCTTTTGATCAGCAACTCGAAGAATGTGATGTGCCGAATGACGGACGTGGCCGGGAATTGCGTTACACCAAATTTAATAATGCCAGTGGGCGAATGAATTGGGATTCGTCTTTTTTTCATCCCAACAATCATCATTGCGACCTGAATCCTGAATATCATAACCGTTCTTTTTTTGAAGATATTTGTTATTTCAATCGCATTAATTCTATACTAGATCCTACAAAACCCAATAATGGCTGGTACTTTGCCCAACATAACCTTGGCGTGGCGGGTGATTCACTCGTCATAGTTGGGCGACACATGATTGATACCATGGGTTTTGATATGGTGCGATTGGATGCAGTGAAGCATATTGAGCCGGGCTTTTTGGCTCCTTTTCTGGTAGAATTAAAAAATGGCACTCAGCCTTTTGCTGTCGGCGAATCTTATGAGGGCAACGCTACTTTGCTCCGCAATTATCAACAGGAAGTGGCTAATTTTAATACCAGTTTTGGTGCTGGTGGTAAAAATGCTCAAATGGGGATTTTTGATTTTGCGTTGCGCTTTGGTTTACAATCGATGGCACACGATGGTACGGGGGCTTACGATATGCAAAACCTGAATTCCCTGGGGTTGGTGCTGATGCCGGGCGGTTTGAATGCTAACAATGTGGTCACTTTTGTAGAAAACCATGATTTTGATCGGGGAGGTTATCGCGTGGTGACATGTCCGGGCGGACCGGGAACACTGCAAATCGGTAATACCTGTCTGGAATATTTTTTCCAATCGGATCATGCGCCAATTCTTCGTGATAAACATATGCTATATGCGTACATCCTTGGAGCAGAGGGACATCCGACCGTTTTTTGGAAAGATTTTTTCTGGTATGACCTGGATGATGAAATTACCTGGCTTATTGCATTGCGCAAGCAATTTGCGAAAGGAACGACCACACCAATGTCGTTTTTAGGTGCGAGCGGCGGGAGTTTTTCTTTGAACGATTATTTTATTTTTAGGCGCAATGGTACGACCGGCGGCGTAAGCGATGGCGCAATGATTGGATTAAACGATAATCCCAACAGCAATCAGGAGACCTTTGTAACTACTGCTTTCTCTAACCGCTATCTCAAAGATTATTCCGATGGTTTTATGTTTGTCACCCGCCAGGCGGCAAATGACGGTCGGGCTTCGCTGCCTACTGCGCCTCGTGACTATAGCTGGTGGGCACCAACGGGCTTATACCCGAAGCCGGATGGCGTAGTGCCCAGTTATTTTAATATGAATGCTAGCACTGGCGGCTGTCCGCATTTTGTAGCGTTGAAAGTCAGCGATGCAGCAAATTTTATTGTCAATGGTGCGCCAATTGCTGCGGGGGATGAAGTCGCCATCAAAAACACGTCGGGGCAAGTAGTAGGCATCGGTCGCATCGGGCAAGGTTTCAAATGGAATGGTACACACGATATGTTGATTGAAGTGTTAGGTAGCCCCTCTACCAATGGCATGGCAAATGGTGAAAACTTTAGCTTATTCG
>JBKBWT010000130.1:0-5123 GCA_046314415.1 Saprospiraceae bacterium | reverse complement strand
CGCCAATGTGGAAGTAGAGGTAGCCGTGGTGCAGTTTTCACCTACCTTAAGAGATTTTAATTTTTCGCCCGACCGTCCGAACACGGCTAATCGCAATGGCAATTTCTCAACTTTCACGGTTAGCACTTCGGCTACGAATGCCTTTAGTTGCAGTGCTATTTCGCGCATTACCGCTTTTAATACTGTGAATGTACAAACCCAACAAGTATGCGGGTCGGATGTGGCAAGTAACGCACCTTATGATGATGGCTGGTCGAGTAGTGACAATGGGGGTACGAATTTAGGTGCCTGGACGCTAAGTACTTCTAATGGCAATAGCAGTCAGGCTGGTTTCTTCATTGGCAGTAGCAATATCAATACCGGCGGCGAGTCTTTTGGAATGTATGCGAATAGCGCACAAGAAGCGAATGCCGTGCGCCCGTTTCTAAATGCTTTAATCCCAGGTACCGTTTTTTCACTACAAATGGACAATGGCAGTATTCAGGGGGGCGGTGCAGTGGGTTTTAGCCTGCGGAATGCCAGTAATCAAAATGTAGTTGAATTTTATTTTGAAGGTGGCGAAGACGATTATGAACGCAATGATGCTGGAGGTGAACAAGGTACTGGTGTCAATTTTACCAATACCGGATTGAACATTCAGTTTACCTTATTGACTGCCAGCACTTACCAGCTTTCTATTAGCCGCCTGGATGGTGGTGGAAATCAGGTGATTAACGGCACATTGATGAATCCGGCAGGAGGGCAAGCTATTACGCAATTCCGCTTATTTAATTTTAATGCCGGTTCGGTGGGCGCAGCCGACGCATTTTTCAACAGCTTTGGCGTTTGCTATCCGCCGACCTTGATTATCAATGAAGTAGATTATGACCAAGGCAGCACCGATGATGCAGAGTTTATTGAATTAAGAAATGTCAGTAATACCAACATTAATCTTGATAATTATACGCTGGAACTGGTGGACGGTACTGGTTCAATCTATCAAACCGTCGATTTGCCAAATGTAAATCTCTCTCCCGGCAATTATTATGTCATTTGTGCGAATGCTACCAATACACCCAATTGTGATCTTGATATTACACCTGATATAGATTTGATTCAGGATGGAGCTCCTGATGGGATACGCATTCGTTTAGGGAGCCTCACGGTGGATGCATTGAGTTATGAAGGTACGACGCCAGGTGCAATCGAAGGTACGACTGCGCCAACAGATGATGGGACTGCCGCTCGGGTAGGGCTTTCGCGCATACCCGATGGAAATGATACCAATAATAATGCTTCGGATTTTCAATTGGCTTGCATTACCCCAGGTAGCGCCAATGCCAATACGACGGCGTGTCCTACCATTAATTTTTCACTTGCTACCTCCTCCGTTGATGAGCCGACTACCGGTACGACGACCTTGCTGATTTCTGCAGCGTTGACTAATTATTTAGGATCACCTATTGCCTTGAATATCAGTGCAGTAGGGAGCGGCGCTAATCCGGCGGAGTCGCCGCAAGATTATATTTTAAATACTACTTCTTTGGTTTTTAACCAAAGTGGCATCCAATTTATCACGGTTGCGATTCAACGCGAATTTATGGATGAGGATGCGGACGAGTTTTTTACCCTGAATTTAACCATTCCTTCCGCAAATGCCAGTCTTGGTACGCCAAGTTCCCATCTGGTAACGATTGTGGACAATGCCGCAGTTTTACCAATTGAACTACTCGATTTTACAGCAACTTCAGTGTCTGAATCGGTTCTGCTAAAATGGTCAACCGCAACCGAAAAAAATAATGCATTCTTCTCCGTACAGCGCAGTCGCGACGGGCTAAATTGGGTGGAAATCGGGCAGGTAAAAGGCAAAGGAAATTCCAGCGTTTTACAACAATACGCTTTTACCGACAAGCAGCCGCAAACGGGTATCAATTATTATCGGCTGCAACAATTTGATTTTGACGGACAGTCCTCCTTTACGCCGGTGCGTTTCGTTGAAATACAGGGAAAACAAGTAATTGCCAAGCTCTTTCCGAATCCGACAAGGGAGCGTTTCAATCTGCAATTGGAAGGTGCCGGTAGTCAAATGTATAAAGTCTTTATCTACAATACTTTAGGTCAGGAAATTTGGACATTACCGGAAGCTTTGCCCGCTGGCGAATCCTATGAAATTCCGACTACCTGGTGGACACCCGGACTTTATTTTATGCGCATCAGCGACACCGGAGGGCAGGTATTACAGATATTAACTATACAGAAACAATGAAAAGTTGAGTATGGAAGTTCGATGGTTCTAAAGATCCAGTATTTGGAACCATTGAACTTTTATACCTTTAGCCCCTCAAACCCTCGAACTTGCCAGCGCTTCACCTGCAATCCAACCTCCGGTCCACGCTGCCTGAAAGTTGAAACCGCCCGTGATTGCGTCAATATTCAACACTTCACCGGCAAAATAAAGACTAGGAAATAATTTACTCTCGAAAGTCTTGAAATTCACTTCTTTTAAATCTACACCGCCCGCCGTGACGAATTCTTCTTTGAAGGTACTCTTGCCTTTTACTGAAAATTCTGCACTACAAAGCTGATTTACAAGCGCTTGCAATTCTTTTTTATTGATGTCCGCCCAGCGTTTTTCTTCCGGGATATGCGCAGCTGTTACCAAACTTTTCCACAAGCGTTGGGTCAAACCAAATTGCGGATTGGCAAAAATCTGTTTTTTAGGATGTTCGGTTTTTAATAATAATAAATTTTCTTCTATGCCTTCTGCTTTCTGATTCAGCCAGTTAACAATTATAGGAAAATTATATTTTAAATCCGCCAGTTCACGTGCCCCCCACGCCGACAATTTCAAAATTGCCGGACCACTCATACCCCAATGGGTAATCAGCAAAGGACCTTTCGCTGATAGTTTTGAATTTTTAACCTGAATGAGCGCTTCCGGAACGGAAATACCTGGTAATTCTTTAATGCGTTCATCCTTGATATTGAAGGTAAAAAGAGAAGGAACGGGTTCGACAATCGTATGTCCCAGATTTTGCAGCGTTTCCCAGATCGCCGTATTACTACCCGTGGTTAATAATAAATTATCCGCTAATAATTCCTTTTCCTCCGTCAAAATTTTCCATGCATTTATATTTTTATCAAAATAAAAAGATTTGACGCGGGTCTGGGTACGAATTTTTACACCTGCTCGCACCGCACTTTGCCAAAGGCAGTTGATAATTGTTTGAGAATCATCGGTTTGTGGGAACATGCGCCCATCCTCTTCAATCTTGAGCGGTACGCCGCGTTTTTCAAACCAATCTACCGTATCGCCACAGGCAAAGCGATGAAAAGGACCCAGCAACTCCTTGGCACCACGCGGATAATGCTTGACCAGTTCTGCGGGTGTCCACACGGCATGCGTTACATTGCAGCGCCCACCACCTGATATTTTAACTTTTTCTAAAACGTTTTTGCCTCTTTCTAAAATGGTTACATCGGCATTGGGATTTAATTCTGCCGCACGGATGGCTGCAAAAAAACCAGCCGCTCCTCCACCTACAACTATTATTTTTAACTGTTGATCGAACATTGTAATAATTTACAATACAAAAAATACTAACGCAAACGCAACAACGTTAATTCGCTGTCTAATAAATTTGACGCAACTTTACAGCAAAATTCTCGTACAACATTCAAAAACACAATTGTAAAATGAAAACTGCATTAAAAATGTTGGTACTGCTCTGCGTGAGCACCACGATGATCCCAGCTTTTGCTCAAACACCTGCGCCCAGAACCGTCGCCGTATATGGCGGTGCGGAGCGCTCGGTAGAGCCCGATGAGATTTTTCTGAGCCTGACCTTACAAGAGTACACAGGTGATGCCGGAAAAGTGACCATTAGCCAGTTGGAAGGCGATCTGTTGAAGGCTACGAAGGAACTAGGCATTCCGAACAATAGCATTCTCACGGAGAATATCAGTGGTTTCAACAACTTTGGCGGCTACGAAGGCGCTGCCGAATTTATGATTTCGAAGACTTATCAGGTACGCGCTACTAGTATTGACGGTATCAATAAGCTTTTGACCAAAATCGGCAATCAAGGATTGACGACCGCTAATATTACGTATTTTAATAACTCGAAATCCAAGGAGATTCTGAATGAACTGAAGGTAAAAGCATTGGAAAATGCGAAAATGGAAGCAGAAACTTTGTTGAAAGCTACTGGCAAAAAATTAGGCGAATTGATTAGTATTGATGTAATTACGGATTATAATATGCCGTATTATGATACTTATTCGCCGCATTTTGGTACCTTGCCTGCCGGCACTAGTGGTAAGGTGAGCACTAAGCCCATGACCCTGCGTTTTTCGGCAAAAGTAACTTACGCCATTCAGTAAAGTAAGAAGTTAGAAGTACGAAGTTAGAAGTACGAAGTTGGAAGTGCAAACGCCTCCAACTTCGTATTTCGTCCTTACAAATGTACGCGTTCCATTTTCGGAGCAAATAAATGCATCACGCCCCAAGCCAATAAATACATACAACCGCAGATAACGAACAAAATATTATATCCTGCTGTAATATTGCCCAGGTTTTTATAATAATCCAGTAAATTACCCACAATTAGCGGGAATAAAATACCACCTACGGAACCTGCCATCCCACCAATGCCCACCACCGAACTCACGGCTTTTTTAGGAAACATATCGGATGCCGTTGTAAAAATATTAGCGCTCCAGGCTTGATGTGCGGCTGCTGCCAGACTGATGAGTGCTACCGCCACCCATACATTGGTTGCAAATTGTGCCGTCATAATCGGTAAAACGCAGACAGCAAAAATCAACATGGCAGTTTTACGCGCGCGAAACACCGGAAAACCGCGTTTGATGAAGTAGCCAGACAGATAGCCCCCGCCAATGCTCCCCACGGTTGTCATGGTATAAACGACGGCTAATTCCCAACTAGGCTTTTTTAAATCAATTTGAAACGTGGTCGAAAAATAGGAGGGCAGCCAGAATAAGAAAAACCACCAAATCGGATCAGTCAGAAATTTGCCAAAGAAAAAAGCCCAGGTCTGGCGAATACTAAATAATTTCCCCCAGGAAACCTTTTCATTATTGGTGTCGCCGTCTTCGTCATCGCTATGGATGTAGTTGTATTC
>JBKBWT010000129.1:0-16068 GCA_046314415.1 Saprospiraceae bacterium | reverse complement strand
ACGTCGATTTAAAACTTTCTATCAAGTGATGCGGCAATTTCCGAATGAATCCGACCGTATCCGATAATAAAAATGGTACGCCCTCAAACACCACTTTGCGCACAGTAGTATCAAGCGTTGCAAACAATTTATCTTCTGCAAAAACGTCGGATTTGCTCAATAGATTCATCAGCGTGGACTTGCCTACATTGGTATAGCCTACCAGCGCAACACGAATGAGTTCGCCCCGGCTTTTACGTTGGGTTACATTCTGTTGATCAATTTTTTCGAGCTTTTCCTTGAGCAAGGAAATTTTATCCCGCACAATTCGACGGTCTGTTTCAATTTCTTTTTCACCGGGTCCGCGCATTCCAATACCACCGCGTTGGCGCTCCAGGTGCGTCCACAGACCCCGCAGGCGCGGCAGTAAGTATTGCATTTGTGCCAGTTCCACTTGCGTCTTGGCTTGAGCAGTCTGGGCACGGGAGGCAAAAATATCGAGTATTAAGCTACTGCGGTCAACAATTTTTACTTTAAGCGCTTCTTCCAGATTGTTGGTCTGTTTGCCGCTTAAGTCATCGTCGAAAATGACCATGTTGATTTCCTCGTGTTTTTCGAGGTAAGCCGCAATTTCTTCCATTTTACCTTTGCCAATGAAAGTACGGCTGTCAGGATGTGGCAATTTTTGTACAAATCGCTTCACTGTGACGGCGCCAGCGGTCAAAGCTAAAAATTCAAGTTCATCAAGGTACTCCTGCACCAGCGCTTCCGTCTGACCATTGGTCACTAATCCTACCAACACTGTGCTTTCCGTACCTCGTTGTAGCCCTTTACTGTCGTCTTGTTTAATTTTCCACTCGTCCTTCATTGGCTTTCGCTATCTTTCCTTATTCAAACGGCTTTTATCCTTTAGGGTTCCTGAAATAATTATAAAATTTTGCCGCATTTAAATATAATAATCTTATCAAATTACTATTGATTAATCCATTCCATTGGATTCATTTTTTGTTTTTCGTTCCAAATCTCAAAATGCACCTCCGGGCGATCATTACTAATACGCCCGATCACTTGCTTGGCATCAATGGCATCGCCACGATTGACCGTTACTTCCTCCAAATTAGAATAGACGCTATAATATTGACCATGTTGCACAATGACCATATTTTGATAGCCCGGTACAAATTGCTTCCCAACTACCGTTCCGGCAAATATGGCATACACATCAGAAGCCTTTTCGGTGCGAATATCAATTCCATTATTATTGATTTTCACGCCTTTAAGCGTCGGATGCGGTTGCGTACCAAACGAGCGGGTTACTACGCCATTCGTTACGGGCCAAGGTAGTTTACCCCGGCGTTGTCGAAAATTACCCGATAATTCTATATCTTCTGCCGTGCGAGTATCTTCTTTTGCTGCGGCAAGTGCTTCCGGTTTACGCGATTCTTTTTTCTTTTTTGCCATTTCTGTCCGAATGATATCTTCGATGGCTTTATTCAATTGGTCGTGCGCTTTCTGCTGCCGATTCAATGCTGTCAGGAGCTTCGTTTCATCCGTTTTGAGCGATTTTACCAAACGGTCTTTATCCGCCAATTCTACATTCAAAGTGGATTGCTGCTGCTTTTGCGCTACTAACAATTTAGACTTTTCGCCTTTTACCCTCTCCAGCTCTGCTGCTCTTTGTACCAGTTGCTTTTGTGTTTTTAAAATTTGCTCCGCTTGTCGATTGCGATAGCGATAATATTGCCGAATGTATTGCCAGCGTTGGAAAGCATCGCTAAAATCTTTGGCAGAAAACAAGAAAAGTGCTAGGCTGTTGCCCATACGATGCCGCAGTGCCGTTCGCAAAGTGGAGGCGTATTCTACTTTGAGCCGCTCCAGGTCGCTATTGAGCGTGACGCGCACTTGCTTGAGTTGTTCGATGGTTACATCGGCTGACTTGATTTCCTGATGGAGGGTTTGGACGAGTTTTTGTCTTTTCTGAATTTGATTTTGCAAGGCAAAATAGCGGGAGAGCGCTTGTTCTTTGTCTTTCTTAGTCTTTTCGAGTTGGGTATTGGTTTGGTTGATTTCTTCCAATAGCTCCTTGCGTTTCTCCTCGAGCTCCTTACGACTCTGAGCAGAAACCGACTGCAACCCTAATCCCCATATGAACAACAAGCAAACGACGTATTTAATCGTCGTAAGAGCTGCTGCGTGTGTATTTGTTTGGTATTTCAAAGCGTATGTCCTTTGGGCTGTTGATTTCCAACTGGGAAAATTGAATATCCACTTTTACATTGCCGGTTTGACGGCTATTCAATTCCAGTTTACGAAGGTACGAAAAATTTTGATTATTTGCTATTGGTTGATAATCTTCTAATTTGACATTGACTTCGCGATTATCATTCAAATCTTTAAAGTTCATTTGCTTGAGTTGCAAGGATTTCTGATCCAGCCAATAATGGGTGTCCATATTGGTGCTTTTACCATACAAATGATAGGCATTTTCGGCAGCTTCCGACTGTAAACCATTGGTAGTGAAGAAGATAGGATTTCCTAGTAGAATTGCCTGTACAGACTCGAAGTTAGCCGGCAAATTATATTCCCGTTGCAAATAGTCCAGACCTTTGATATCGTACTCATTGTTGAGGCGGTCTATAATGTAAACCGAATCTTTGGTAACCAGTGCTCGCGCCACTTCAAAACCCAGTTTGCGTACTGATACCCAAATCACACTGTCTTTTTTGATGCGAATGGTGGCGGTTGCGCCCATCGAAGTATTTTCGTCCGAAAAGTCAATTTTGGCGCGTCCATCCAGCCATTGAAGGTTTACTTGGTTGGCAACCATCGACTTTAGGAGAAAATCCGGCGTAGCCCGATCAAGCTTGCCGAGTGTCCCTTTTTTGGAAGCCCCACAACTCGATAAAACGATGACTATGATTGCTAAAAAAATAAATTTACTACACTGCATCAGTCGGGAAAATTGATTTAAAGTTCAAAAAATTCCGGGGTTCAAAAGTTCAATTAAAAGAATTTATTCATATAATTTACGGTCGGTAATCTTCTTTTCCAACAATTCGGAAGACCCGCCTTTTTCCTGCGCTTTATTCCAATATTGCATGGCACCTTCCACATCGTTCATCTGAAACAGCACATCACCAAAATGCTCAAGCGTAATAGGTTCATTTTCAGCACCATTATCAATAGCCTTTTGCAGCCACTCTTTAGCCGTTTTGTAATCTTTAGACTTGTATGACACCCAGCCGTAAGTAGCCTGATAAGCTGGATTATTGGGCACCAGATCATTGGCTTGCTTCGCCATCGATTTTGCCTTGTCTAGGTTCTCACCGCGCAGGGCAAGACAGTAGCTGTAGCTATTAAGCACAATCGGATCTTTTGGATTCAGCTTCAGTGCCTGCTCAAAAGCCTGGTTAGATTTTTCAATTTGCTTCAAATCACTGTAAACCAAACCTTTACGCACTTGTATTTTTGCTAATAATTGTCCGTCATTTCCGACCATGCGTGTTGCTTGCTCCAGTACATCCAATGCATCTTCCGGGCGATTGAGTTCGTCATTAGCGATGCCATTCATGTAATAAATAGAGGCTTTGTTGGGGAAAATATCCATTGCCGATTCCGACGCTTTGCGCAAATTAGCAAAGTCTCTGCTTTCTTCGTAAATGCGCAGCAACTGTTCCCAAACCAAAAATACGGTGTCATCCAAATCCAGCGTCTTCTTGTATTTCTCCAAAGCTTTAGCCTTATCGCCAGAATAATACAATAAATCTGCCGAGGCAGCATAGGATTTGGCTTCGTCGGGATGAATGGTCTCCAGAATTTGCGTCAATTCCAGCGCAGCAGCAGCTAGCGTAGCGTCACCGGTCTCAGCCACTTTGGTAATAAACGGAATTAATTTCTGGATTTTAAGATCAATGCTGACATCCGATTTCTGAAAAATCGGGCGCAGCGATTGGAGATATTGTACATCATTATTGGCGGCGCTGCCCTTCGGAGTACCCGCCAATGCCATTGAAGCACGGGGATCTTCAGGTGCAAATGCTAAGAGCCGTCGATACACCTGTTTTGCCAACTCGTTTTCGCCCAGTTGCTCATAAAAGCCTGCTAATGAGTGGTAATAATCAGGATTGCTGGGAAAGGCGGCAATGAGGCGCTCGAGTTCTTCTGCGGCTTTTTTGTTATTGCCTAAGCCAACGTAAAGGCTGTGTTTGCGTCGTATGATGTCTTCGCTGATCCCCTTGCGTTTCTCCAACTCATCATAAACCTTGAGGGCTTTGCTGTATTCATTGGCACGCAGTAAAAAATAAGCCCAGCGATGATAAAAATATTCATTATCCGGCTCTTTTTTCACCAACCCTTCGTAAAGCGTAGCCGCATCGAGGTTTTTACCTTGTTTTTGATAAACATCTGCTAAAAAACGTTGATACCATTCATTATCCGGCGCAATGGAAATGGATTTTTTGATAAATTCCAATGCTTTATCTCCCTTATCAAGCGTGTCGTACAACCGGGATAATTCATACGCTACCGCGTGGTTATTGGGGTCTTCTTTTAAAATATCCTCATAAATAGCAGCTGCCTTGTCATAGTTGCCAAGGATGCGCTCCCGACTGGCATCAATGAATTTCTCTTGCAGTGCAATGTCTTTTTCACTTAATTGTTGGGCGGAAACAGCCAGCGATGTCAACACAGCCATCAACACCGCAATGGTTTTGAGATACGTCATGGCTCGCGCTTTTAGCTTTTGTGCAGTAAAAAGCCAGTTCTTTTTCATGCGTTTATTTTTCCAATCTTCTGGCAACCAGCACTTTCCGACTTTTGCCTCCACGGAAAAGCCAGTTGCAAAGTGCTAAGTTCGTACTTTTTTATTTGATAATCAACCCCTTCCCTAGAATTCCATAACGAAGGTATTTCACCAATTAGTGGTGTGATTGCCTATTTTTTTTTGCAGAAGTTGGTAGCAGGCTTAAAGGTGTTTTCTAAAATCGCGTCAGGGGATTAATGTTTTAAATATAAGCTTTAATTTTTCAAGCATTCGAGCGTCCAAAAATTATAAAATTATTTAAAAAGAGCAAAAATTATTACTAATCTGGTAAGATTTATTCCCCAGATTAGTAATAAAAAAATTACAATACACTGATCATTCAATGATTGTTACCTTCAGCATATTCGTACGATGCCGCCGGTGCAGCGGCATACTGCCGGTATTCACAACAATATCGCCCGGCTGTACTCTGCCGGATGCTTTGAGAATATCATTTACATCATTTATTGTATCATCGGTTGTCGTAAAACGATCATAATAATAGCAGCGTACCCCCCACACCAGATTAAGCGTAGCCAGCATGTGCATCCGGTCGGAGAAGATGTAAATTTCGCGTTTTGGTCGGTAACTTGACACTTTAAACGCGGTGTAACCCGAACTGGTCATCCCTACAATTGCCTTAGCATCAAGCTCTTCGGCAGTTTTTGCGGCATTGAAACACACAATATCCGACATAAACGTGCGCGCCTTCGCTACCGGCACCGGACGGCGCCCTTCAAAATTGAAGAATCGCTCGGCTTCATCAATAATTTTATTCATATATTCTACCACCTTAGCCGGGTGTCGACCAACCGAAGTTTCACCACTCAGCATCACGGCATCGGCACCGTCGAGTACGGCATTGGCTACGTCCGTTACTTCGGCGCGCGTCGGGCTGGGGTTGGTAATCATACTGTCCATCATCTGGGTAGCCACGATCACCGGACGAGCCCGCTGAATACATTTGCTGACAATTTCCTTCTGAATAACCGGCAACTGTTCAATGGGCATTTCGATACCCAGGTCTCCCCGCGCCACCATGATGCCGTTGGTCGCTTTAATAATCTCGTCAATATGTTTAATCGCTTCCGGTTTCTCTATTTTGGCAATAATTTTCGCCGGATGGTTTTTGGCTTGAATGCGCTCTCGCAAATCAGTAATGTCTTCGGCACGCCGCACAAAAGAAAGCGCAATCCAATTCACCGGCTGGGTAAGGATGTAATCCAGGTCAGCCAGGTCTTTTTCAGTTAATGAAGGCAAAGAAACATTGGTATTGGGTAGGTTGACACCTTTATTAGAAGATAATACCCCACCGAAAACGGTTTTCAGCTTGACGGTATCCTTTTTATTGGTCTCAATCACTTCAAAAACGAGCTTACCATCATCTACCAGTACCGTTTCGCCCACGTTTACGTCTGCCGGAAACTGTTTGTAACTCATGTAAATGCGCTCCATATTTCCTACGCACTTTTCATTGACAAAGGTGACTACGTCGCCCTCTTTTAAAGGCAGCCCATCATTTTCCATTTTGCCAACGCGCAGCTTTGGACCTTGCAAATCGGCAAGGATACCGATGTGAAGGCCATAGCGTTCGTTAATTTGCGTGATGTGGTCAATCACTTTTTGGTGATCTTCGTGAGAGCCGTGGGAAAAATTGAGCCGAAAGACATCTACGCCCACCTGCACCAATTCCAGGAGCATTTCATATGAACTGGAAGCCGGACCTACCGTAGCTACGATTTTCGTATTCTGGCGGTCCATTACATTTAGTTTTGTCACAGCGTTTGATTCTGCCGGATGCGTTACCATAACGGATGAATTTGAGAATAATGCAAATTATTGATTCAGGAACAATTAACTGAGCAATACGTTCCTTGTTTTTGACTCACAAAATCAAGGTTTATTTCTGTAAGTGTATTTTTTACAATAAATCCTTTGGTAAAGGTACACCGATCTTGAATATTATCAAATGTATCGTCCGGGAAAATGGTAGGGAAAAAAAAAAAGAAAAAATTGTTTACCAATAGAGTTAAATTTTACCTTTGCAGGAACATTCGTCAAACTTATTAATAAAGCGAATAGAATATGTCTTCAAGCATTGCAGAAAAAGTAACAAGAATTATCGTCGACAAGTTGGGTGTGGACGAGTCTGAGGTAACTCCAGAGGCAAGCTTCACGAATGACCTTGGTGCTGACTCATTGGATACGGTCGAACTGATTATGGAATTTGAAAAAGAATTCGATATTTCTATTCCAGACGATCAAGCGGAAAACATCCAGACCGTAGGTCAGGCTATTGGTTACCTGACGTCACAGTTACAAAAGTAAATTTTAGATCAAACTCCACAAATCGCTTTTGGGTTTGTGGAGTTTTTACCAAAGAATGGCAACGTCATTCTCTGTCTGGAAGAGCCTAGTCCCGGTTTAACCCAAAACGAATAACCAACGTTTATTTGACAATAGACACTAGACGACAGCCATTAGACTACCTTTGCTTATTTCGGGCAGTTTCGTCTAATGTCCGCTGCTAAGGGCTGATGTCTGTTTCTATAAACTTTCCTCACCATATATGAAAAGGGTTGTAGTAACAGGTTTAGGAGCAGTTACTCCGATTGGCAATACCGTAAAAGCATACCTCGAAGGCTTACAACAGGGCATTAGTGGCGCAAATCTGATTACCCGTTTTGATGCTACTCATTTCAAAACGCATTTTGCCTGCGAAGTCAAGGATTTTAATCCTGATGAACGGATGGACAAAAAGGAAGCCCGAAAGATGGATCTTTTTGCCCAATTTGCCATGGTCGCTGCCGACGAAGCAATTATTGATGCTGGTATCAATCAGCAATTAGAGCAACTCGACCTCGACCGTATCGGGGTAATCTGGGGCGGTGGCATTGGCGGCTTGCAGTCTTTGGAAAAAGAAATAGAGGAATTTATTGTGGGTAACGGTATTCCCCGTTATAATCCTTTCATGATTCCCAAAATGATCATTGATATAGCGCCGGGGTTGATCTCGATCAAATATGGCTTCCGGGGCATCAATTATGCCACCGTTTCGGCTTGTGCGTCCTCTTCGCATGCAATTATCAATGCTTTTGATTATATTCGCCTTGGGAAAAACGACATCATCGTTACCGGAGGGTCAGAGGCAGCCATTACCAAAGCAGGTGTGGGTGGTTTCACCGCGATGAAAGCCATGTCCACCCGCAATGATGATTATAAAACGGCTTCCCGACCGTTTGATGCCGAGCGAGATGGCTTTGTACTTGGCGAAGGCGGAGGTGCATTAGTGCTCGAAGAACTGGAACATGCGCTGAAACGCGGTGCCCATATTTACGCTGAAATTGTAGGTGGCGCAGCAACGGCTGATGCTTACCATATGACTGCTCCTCACCCGGAGGGGGTTAGTGTGAGCAAAGTCATGCAGCTAGCGATTGAAGATGCACATTTGAATACCCAGGATGTGGACTATATCAACGTACACGGTACTTCTACTCCGCTGGGCGATGTGGCAGAATTAAAAGCGATTCAAAGAGTATTCGGCGAACATACGTACGATCTGAATATCAGTTCCACTAAAAGTATGACCGGACACTTGCTGGGTGCAGCGGGGGCAGTAGAAGCCATCGCGAGTATCCTGGCAATTACGAATCATTTTGTACCACCAACCATCAATCATTTTACGGCTGACCCCGAAATAGACCCCAAACTCAATCTTACCCTCAACCAAGCCCAAGAGCGGGAGGTACGAGTGGCAATGAGCAATACCTTTGGTTTTGGTGGACACAATTCAACAGTTGTTTTTAAAAAGTTTGAAAATTAACTAGCAATCTATTTTTGAAATTTGTTATTTGATTATCAAACTTTTATATTTATAAAACCGGGAGTAAACTTCAGCATTTCCTGCTGTTTTTGGCTGAGATTTTGCCTGTTTGACCTGGAATGTTGGAATATTGATTTGAAAAATGTCCTCCGCAGGCATTTTGATTAAGACCTCCGGAGAACCCTGATTGTTAGGACGACTTGTTCTGATGAATCCGATATTCCACCACTCCAAATTTTTTCCTTCGTAAGGAACGCTCATCAACAGCCAATTTCAACAACAGGTGAAGTGACCGAGCCCACTCCCTTGTGGCAAGCTGCTGCAAAGTTATCAGCTTTTGCGGTGAACACTAGTTTCAACCTCCTGCTCCCTTACTGGCGGGATAGCTTTCAGGGCTTTGTCAACTGGCAAATGCTGTGCCGAAGGCATCTCTCTAAAGGGCTGTCGGCGTGGATTACAGCTTGATTCCATTCACTTTAAACGAACGACTTTGCGTTTCTTACAACGATTTTACAACTACTACTTTTCCAAGGACCAGCAATTCGCTCGTCGGCTGCGGGGTATTTTAGGGTTTACGCCGGCTAATCTTACCATTTTTAAACTGGCGTTTTCTCACAAATCGAGCAACTCTGACAAAGCTTATTCGATGCAGAATAACGAGCGGCTGGAATACCTCGGCGACGCGGTATTGGGCACCATTGTAGCCGAATACCTGTTCAAAAAATACCCGAATAGCGACGAGGGTTTTCTCACCAAAATGCGCTCCAAGATTGTAAAGCGCAAATCCCTCAACAAAATTGGTGATAAAATGGGCTTGGATGTGATGCTCTCCGAGTACAACACCACCCGCCTGAGCCGCTCCATGCTAGGCAATGCGATTGAAGCACTGGTGGGTGCGATTTACCTGGAATGCGGTTACCAGCGTACCAAAAATTTTGTCATCCGCAAGATGCTGCGCAATTACATCAACGTTCACGACCTGGAGCGTTTCGACGACAATTACAAGAGTCAATTGCTCGAGTGGTGCCAAAAAAATGGGCAAACGGTAAGCTACAAGCTGCTGGCACGCTACAAGTTTGAAAAACGCGATCGCTTTAAAGTAGCGGTGATGGTGGACGGTGAAAAAATTGCCACTGCCGACGACTTCAATAAAAAGAGCGCCGAGCAAATGGCTTCTGAACGCGCCATGGTTGCCCTGGGTATCATTGACGAAGAGGATCTGGAATACGATGATTAAAAAGGGTTATTGCTTAAATGTTTTTTGTTATAAATGTTTTTAGGGTTTAGCATTTTCCAAATAACCAATAACAATTAACAAAAAGAGGCAAAGCCGAATCGCTTAATTTTCCAACTGCTCAATTTCCCAATTCCTTGAACCAACTGGACGGCGTCATAGAATTAAAAAACTGGCTACACGATCTTGTCCAGCATGGCTTGGCAGCGGCGCTTGCCCGTGACCCCGAATTTTGGGAGGATTTTGCGGCTCGCATGGTCAACGCCAAACTAGGAGGCATCGCCCGCCGCATTCGCACCTTTAAAAATTGGCTGCAAACCGACGACGCCCACGAACGCCTCCTTGCCGAAATCGGTGAATTGTATCTATTTGCAAAAGCTTTTGAAAAGCTCGACACCCTCCCACCCGATTTCCAACAGGAAGTACTCACTACTGCCGGAGCAACCATCAAGAAAGAAACGGTTTTAAAACAGGCAAGCATCGTCGATCAATGGCTGGTAGTTGGGCAAACCGAAGGCTCCGAAGACAACATCCGCTACCGACGTACCTGGTTGCATGGGCTTGCTACCCACGAAACGGCGCTGCTCCTCGATTTTGCCTGGCGCTTCAATGATTTTGAAGGCGTAAATTGGCTGCTTGGCAGCCTGCTACAAGCGGAAATTGCCTTTTATCCTGGCGCATACCGACAACGCGCTTTGGTCAAAAACTTTGCCATCATTTACGAGCCTGTTGATCTGGCTGGCTACGCCGACTGGGAAGTTTTTTTGCGGCAATATGCCGATGCCCTCGCCCAAAATCCCTGGCTACTCCAGTTCCCTGGCTTGCTGGATGCCCTCACCCCTGTTGTTCAACAAGACCAACTCCTACTACTTGATGCCCATCGCCAGTGGCTACCGACCATCGTATCCGACGAGAATCAATGGAAAATCCTCGCCCTCAGCGGCGGACACCCTATTTCACTCTTCGGTGAATGGGACGGACGCGCCTTCACGCCCCTGACGGTCTTCGCCGATGGGCGCATTATTCCACTGTGAGTTTACTTATTTTTTGTTTGCGTAAGCTCGCTATTATGAAACTGTTATCGCTCTTGCTTCACTACTTTTTTAGTAATTGAAGCACCCGTATCATCCTGATAACGAATGAAGTACAAGCCTGCCGGGATTTCCCGCGCCTCCATTGTAATGTTCTGTACGCCGGGTAATAATGTCGGTAGCGATTGCCGCCGTAACGACTGCCCCAGCGCATTCAACAATTCAATGGTAGCGTTCGACCGAGTCTCCGTCAAATTTACCTCAATGACCAACTGCTCTGCAAAAGGATTGGGAAAAACGCGCAGCGAAGTTGTATTCATTACCTCCTGCACGTTAGTAGTCTGTACAATCTCCACGCAATAATCTTCCACCTCGGCACCGCTATTAGAATTAAAAGAGCAGGGTCCGCCAGGACTAAAAAACTGCATGGCAACCCGCATGCGGGTCATCCCCAGTTTGGCATTGGCAGGGATAGTAACCATACCGCTGAACACGGTCTCAATACTCCCCTTCTCGTACACCATCTCTTGCGAAACAAAGACGCCATCCTGGTTGAAATCTATCCACACAATGAAATATTCGGAATACGGCACCCCAGAAAAGCCGGGTCTTAATTCCAGATTATATTTCCCACCCAGGCTAAGCTTGGGTGCAGTCAAGCCCGTATAGTCGCCGTAGCCCTCGTTGGAACCACTGGTATTCGTAAGGGTATGCAGCTTTACCGAAGCGATCCACTCATCGGAGGAGTTCAAATTGCGGGGAACGCAGTACGGCAAATCGCGACACGCACCACAGTTCGGCGTTTGAAAATTATAAATGGTACTATACTCTGAAAGCGTACCGTTGCAAAGCGAGGCAAGACGCAGATCGTACTGGGTACAATTTGTGAGCATGTTAATGAGCAAAGATGTTCCGGTCGTGGTATAAGTCTGCCAATTCTGCGTGCCCTTCACCCGGAGTTGTAGCGAGTAGCTGCTTGCCGCCAGCACCCGCTGCCAGCTAATATTCGCAATGGTGCCGCCAATGTACGACACTTGCGGATTGACGGGAGCCGTGCAGCAACCGTCAGTTCTGAACGTCGTACTCTTGGTATAACCCTGCGCTTCGCCGCTACAGTAGGCATTGAGTTGAAATTCATAGTTCGTGCAAGCCGACAAATTATTCAAGGTCACCGGGCTGGTCGCATTGGCAATTTCTGTCCAGTTCGCAGCACCCACCGCCCGCCAACGCAAGTCCACGCGGGTAATTTCCGCATTGCGCAGCCAGTTCAAGGTTGCATTTTTATCCGTCAGGTTGGTAGCGGCAATGCTCGTGGGTGGGAAACATTCGGCACAAGCCTCACTCAACAATTGCAGGGGTTTGTACAAATTTAATTTGCCCCCGCTCACGGTGAAAAGCGATAAGCCGTTGCCAGGTTTGGTACCTTGCAGAATGTATTGTCGCACGAACAAAGCTGCCGCTTTGGGATCACTTTTATACAAGGCTGCAAAATTCCGGCAAGGCGCACTGTACAGCAGCGCAATAGCGCCGGTCACCTGGGGCGCAGCGTAAGAAGTGCCGGTTACATTGCCGTAGCCATCGGGCGAAGTAGTCGTCCAGATGCGTTCGCCGTAAGCGCCCAGGTCCACACTGGTAGTGCCGTATGCCGCGTCCTGGTAGAGCAAGCCTTTTTGGTCAATATTAGTTACCGTCATTAAGTAATCGCTGGTGCAGAGTGTAGGCAGGTCGCCGCTTTGCTCCACATCCGTATTTGCATTCGGCACCGCCGATACATTCATAATGCCTTGCGTACCCAGCGAATCGTAAACCGCACACCAGAGTGGGGCGTCGGTGGGGAAGCTACCGGGCGTACCCCAGGAGGAGTTGGTGGCTACTACGAAAGCACCCTGCCTGCCGTTGGAGGCATTGTAGCGGCGGCGCATGGTAAGCGGGTAGGAGTAAGCAGTGAGTGCCTGGGCTTCCGTTTGCGGGACACCCGCTACCATCATCAGTTTCACATTCCAATTGATACCGGCAATGCCTACACCATTGTTACCTTTAGCGCCAATGATACCGGCGATAGGCGTACCATGGATGGTGCGATTGGTAATGACATCGTTGTTTAATACAATATTCCAGCCACGAAAATCATCGACGTAGCCGTTGCCATCGTCATCTCTGCCGTTGCCGGGAATTTCCGCGCGATTGACCCACACATTCCCCGCCAGATCGGGGTGACTTGTGCTCAAGCCATCATCAATAATACACACCACAACCGTATCGCCGCTGGCAGTAACGCCGCCCGTAGTAATATCCCAAGCCAGGTCGGAATCCAAATCTTCTCCAATCGTAGCCGTACTTTGTCCTACGTTAAAATGCCACCATTGCAAATCAAACTGTAAATCGTTGGGAACGGTAGAGCGTTGCTCTATGAGGTGATTAAACTGTGCTACCTCAATATTGCGATCCAGGCGAATGGCATCCAGCAATTTATATTCATTGATTTTGGTAAAATCGAAGGTGCAGCGCCAGACATCCAAAGGCTCGGAAATTTTTTCCACCACCTGGAATTGCGTTGCGTCATTATCAAAAGTTTGCCAGTTTTTTGCCCATTTTTTTACATCAACCCCTGCTACCGGTTTTACTAAAAGTTCTCCTTGTACATGAGTGAGTTTTTGAGCAAAAATGGTTGAAAGACATAGGATTACAATTGCAACAGTAAATAGAAGCTTCTTCATGTGTTTGGGATATTTTTTCAAAAACTGCCTGCAAAATACCACAAGCACTGCGATTTTTTTCACACAATAACGCCGGTAGGATAACATTTGACAATTGTTGCCTATGGTATCATGGTAAGCAACTACCAGTCATTGGTAATTAGTTACCAGTCATTGGTAATTAGTCACCAGCCATTGGTAATTAGTCACCAGCCATTGGTAATTAGTCACCAGCCATTGGTAATTAGTTACCAGCCATTGGTAATTAGTTACCAGCCATTGGTAATTAGTTACCAGTCATTGGTAAAGCTCATTTACACCTTGGTACTGCTTTTGCAATGCTGCAAAAAAGGTTGCCAATTATTAAAAAAGATTGCTTGGCAAGCGGAGAAACTTTTTTAATTTCCGGTGTACTAACAAAAAACACCTAAGATGAACAAACGTACTTTTCTCCAGCAACTGCCGGTCTTTGGTTTGAGCGCGCCCATTATTTTTAAAAATCTGGATCAACTTGTCCATTCCGTTGAAAATAGGACGGCTACCGAAGTGGCTGAAAATGAAGACTTCTGGTTGCAAATTCGCAGTGGCTATCGCCTGAAACCGGATTACATCAACCTGGAAAACGGCTACTATTGCATTACCCCACAGGAAACACTGGAAAATTTTATTCACCATGTGCGGGAAGTCAACTACCAGGGCTCGCACTACATGCGCACGGTGCAGTGGGATAATAAAAAAGCGGTGGCGGCGCGGCTCGCAGAACTGGCGGGGTGTAGCGCGGACGAACTCATAATTACCCGCAATACGACCGAATCCCTGGATACGATTATCGGTGGTTTCCCCTGGAAGGCAGGCGACGAGGCAGTGATGGCAGAGCAGGACTATGGCGCAATGCTCGATATGTTTAAACTGGTAGAACGGCGGCACGGCGTGGTATTAAAAAAGGTGTCGGTGCCCAACCACCCCAAATCGGACGAAGAAATAGTCGCATTGTACGAAAAAGCCATCACGCCTAAGACCAAGCTTTTGATGGTATGCCACATGATCAATATCACCGGGCACATTCTCCCCATTCGCAAAATTTGTGACATGGCGCATCGCCGCGGGGTGGAGGTGCTGGTGGACGGTGCGCACGCGTTTGCGCATATTCAGTTCTCTGTCAAGGAATTAGATTGCGATTACTACGGTTGCAGTTTGCACAAATGGCTCAGTACGCCGCTGGGTGCGGGGATGTTGTACGTGAAAAAGGAAAAAATTCCGCAAATTTGGCAGCTCTTCGGCGAGGAAGGACGCCAGCCCGACGATATTCTGCGCCTGAATCATACCGGTACGCACCCCGTGCATACTGACCTGGCTATCCTCAACGCCATAGAATACTACCTGCGTCTGGGACCCGAACGCAAGGAGGCGCGGCTGCGCTATTTGCAAAATTACTGGACCAATCAGGTACGCCATCTGCCGCACATTGTGCTGAATACGCCCGAAGACCCCAAGCGCTCCTGCGGTATTGCCAATGTAGGCGTCAAGGACATGAAACCTGCGGTTCTGGCAGAAACTTTACTGAAAAAATACCGCATCTGGACGGTCGCCATCGACGGGGCGGGCGTACATGGTTGTCGCATCACACCCAATGTGTACACGACGACACGGGAGTTGGATACGTTTGTGGCGGCGCTGAAGGATTTGGGGAAACAGCCTTGATTATTCCTGGAGCGTATCGGTTGCTAAAAATTTATCACTTTGATTCAAGTACCAATGGCGGACTTTGGGCAGGCGCAATCCATTGAGGGTCGCTTCCTGTTCTAAAAGAATGTATTCACCGTCTTTTTTGGCTTCATCATGGTAGAATTTGTAGCCGATGAGCGCGTAATTGTCGGGGTTGAAGTAGAAAAACCATACGTCACTGCCTACCTGGGCATCGTAAGTAACACGCAGTTGATAGGCTTTTTTACCAAAAAAATCCGCGACTTCGACGGATTCGTGCAGGATAGTGCCGGGGTCTTGCAGCTTCATGGGTAATCCCCAGAGGTAGGTGTAATAGTTGCGGGTAGAAAGGGAGCGCTCGCAGTTTAAGCCGTATTTTTTGGTGTCTTCTTCCGAAATGGTGGTTTTGCCATTCAACGTGAAGGTGCATTGGTCATTTTGAATGATGCGCTCGATGACGACGCTGTCGCGGGTTTGCTGCATTTTAAAATAACTTTCCGGCAGATTGATTTCCACTTTTGTGTTGCGTGTCGGACCATTCGGGCGGCTCTCGGCGATATGCAGCGCTAATTTATTTTTACCCCAAATGCCTTGGGGATCATGGTACTGAATACTTTTTTGTAAAATGGTGCTGGCAGAGGGCGTCTGGGCATGGCTATTCAAAATATTGATTACCAATACAAAATAAAGTAAGCTTAGTCGCATGAGCATATTTTTTGAAAACGAAACACCAGGCGGGTGGAAGAGTTGTGGCAGGGAACATGAGAAGGGGCAAAGTTTCGTAATCGCGATAGTAATTG
>JBKBWT010000128.1:0-16205 GCA_046314415.1 Saprospiraceae bacterium | reverse complement strand
ATACGTATCAATATTTTACCGAAGCAAATATGAACAAATTAAGAGCTGCCGGTTATGATGCGCCATTTTATTCGCTGGAAGCCGGCATCGAAGATTATGTCAAGCATTATTTATATAATGAAACAATCTGGTAAAATCACATTAATAAAATAATTTATTTTTATCATCTTACTAAATAAAACACCATGAAATATCAATTAAAGCTGCAAATTATTACATTAGTTGTAACCGTAGGACTCATTGGTATGCACATTGCGGCATGTAGCAATGCGGAAGGGGGAGCGAGCGCAGTTAAAGCCCCCACAAAAGACGCGCCGATTGCGGGTACTACCGAGCAACAACAACGTTATCGGGAGACTTTTCAACCCATGTACAGCCGCGACAGCGTTTGGTCAGTAGCTTTTGAAACGGCGTTTGCCAATGCCTTTGGTCAGGATTCCTTAAAAAAATTCTTGTCCAGAAAAGATTTACCTCGTATTGCTTTTAGTCAAAATCACGAGATCAACGGCACTGAAAGAGGCGAATTTGTAGTAAATTCTGGTGTCACTTTGACGATAAATGGCATCGTATATGGGCGAATCACGATCTTAAAAGGGGGCTACCTTCGCAATAATGGCGCGGTTTACGGCAATATTGAAAACCTGGGCGGGCAGTTTGAAGACAATGGCTTTTTGCAGGGCGCATTGCTGACACGCTAGAAAATCTTGAAAAAGGGCTTTTTCATCGGAAATTTTTGGAGTTATTGGCTGATATATGCATTTTTAGCAGTAAATCTGTTGCTGAATGGAAATTTTAGAAGGCAATATTGTCCGGCATTGTCGCAATTGCGGAGAGCCGCTCTCTTCCGATGCTTCATACTGCCCGAAGTGCAGTCAGAAATACACCGATGGGAAAGTTCCAATTTGGCAACTTTTTCGGGACCTCATAGAATCCTTTTTAAATCTGGATTCCAAAATTTTTCGCACCCTGGGTACGCTCTTTATTCCCGGCAAGCTGACCATTGAATATTTTAAAGGCAAGCACGTTACTTACATACCACCGGTACGCATTTTTTTAATCATGGCAATTTTCCATTTTGCCATGCTCAGCTTTATGGGCGGTGATGCCTTCGATCTTAACCTTTTTGGCAATGCCGAACAAGTACGCAAGGATGCTTACCAGGCGGTTTTTATGGATCAGTTGGATACCGTCAAAATCAAAGTACAAAATCAGTTTCCGAATAATGCCCGTGTAGCCGAAGCGTTGGATTCGCTGACTGTTCAATTCAAAGATCATCGTCGGGATAGTCTTGAATTTGGTTATTTTGACTTCAAGAGTGATTTTACAATTGACCCTCGGGAACTCCAAATTTCTCAAAAAGATGCTTTTGATTTGCCTTTTGAAGTGCTCACCCAAAAATATGGGATACAAGGGTACTGGGAGGAGTTGCAAGTAAGCCAGGCACTGCGCCTGCTCAAAGAAGGTAAAAGCTTCGCCAGTTTTCTTTTTGGGAAACTGATCTGGATGGTTATTTTGATGATGCCCGCATTAGCTTTAGTATTAAAAT
The DNA here is from genome assembly GCA_046314415.1 of Saprospiraceae bacterium. GTDB lineage: Bacteria > Bacteroidota > Bacteroidia > Chitinophagales > Saprospiraceae > JADJNW01. The sequence goes on along the minus strand of JBKBWT010000128.1, from coordinate 14,659 downwards.
TATTATATATACGAAGGCAAAAATATTTTGTCGAACACCTGGTGTTTTCCTTTCATTATCATGCCTTTGCGTTTTTTATTGTGGGTATTGCTTTTTTACTCGAAGGCAAAATACTGGACGAAGGTGCGCCTATTTCCATTGGTTTTACAGCCGTGCTGATATATCTGTTTATTGCTATGCGTCGGGTGTATCAGCAGCATTGGTTCAAAACATTCATCAAATACACCATTCTTAATTTTTCTTATATCATTATTTTTACCTTATTTTTTGGGCTTACACTGGTTGCCAGTGTTTTGTTATTTTAAATTATTAATAAAAACAGGATATTTATATAAAATCGCATCTATTTTAAGTAAATAATGCCAGTTATTTACTTAAATTAAATCCCCCATCCTGCCTACCCTACCGGCATCGTTTGGAAGAATGCATTCGTGTATGTATTTTTACCCACGCTTGCAGCTGATGATTTGCAGCATCAAACCTTTAAATAATTAAACCTTGAATCATTCATACGAGACCATTATTGGTTTAGAAGTACACGTGCAACTTGCTACACATAGTAAAGCTTTCTGTGGCGATGACGCGCGCTTTGGCGGCGACCCGAATACCCATGTGAGCACGATTTCGCTTGGGCATCCGGGCACCTTGCCTCGCCTGAATAAACGCCAGATTGAATTCGCAGTGCGGCTGGGTTTGGCGCTGGGCTGTGACATTAATTTGCACAATGCGTTCGACCGCAAAAATTATTTTTATGCCGATCTGCCCAAAGGCTATCAAATCACACAGGATCGCCTGCCAATTTGTGTTGGCGGCACTTTGAATATCAGTACGAAAGACGGCGACAAAGCGATTCGCATTCACCATATTCACATGGAGGAGGACGCCGGTAAATCCATGCACGAGCACGACCCGTTTGATTCGCTGATTGATCTGAACCGGGCAGGCGTACCCCTACTGGAAATTGTAACGGAGCCAGACCTGCGCTCTGCCGATGAAGTGGATGCATTTATGACTGGCATGCGCCAGCTGGTGCGCTACCTCGAGGTGTCGGACGGCAACATGGAGGAAGGCTCGCTGCGCTGCGATTGTAATGTATCCATTCGCAAGAAAGGCGATACCAAACTGAATGAACGCTGCGAAATCAAGAATTTGAATTCAATGCGATTTGCCCGTAAAGCCATTGATTATGAGGTAAATAGACAGATAAAAATCATGGAGGCGGGTGGCAAAGTGGAACAAGAAACCCTGAACTTCGACCCGGAGACCGGCGTCACCACGCCGCTGCGCAGCAAGGAAGACGCGCATGACTATCGTTATTTCCCAGAACCCGACCTGCCGCCGGTGGTGCTCAGCAGTGAATATATCCTGCAAATTAAAGAAAACTTGCCGCCTTTGCCCTGGACATTACAAATGCGCTTCAAAAGTGAATATGGGTTATCGGATTATGATGCACATTTACTTACTGAAGAAAAAGAAACGGCTTTATTTTATCTGAATTTATGTAACATTACAAAAAACTATAAAGCAGCAGCGAATCTGATTATTAATAAAATTTTACCCTGGTGTAAAGAAACAGCCGTTGATATTACACAATTTCCGGTGTCATTTAGTACATTGGCTAATTTTATTCACTTGATTGATAGCAGTAAGGTAAGTAACTCTAATGCTTACCAACGTATTTTCCCTGAATTGGTGGCGCAGCCAACGCTATCACCCGAATACATTGCAAAAAAATTAAATTTGATACAATCGGCAGATACAGATTTTCTAGCGCAAATTGTAGAAGAAGTGATTACCAAATACCCCGAAAAAGTTGCCGAATATCGCAAAGGCAAGAAAGGATTGCTGGGCTTCTTTGTGGGCGAAGTGATGAAGCAAAGTAAAGGCAAAGCTGAGCCGAAAACGACGAATGCATTATTGCTAGAGAAGTTGGGTTAATATTCGGTGGATGTGGCACATTTTTGGAATATGCCACATCCACATCATAAAAACACGATATGAAAACGATTTCATTCACCATCGCGGGGTTATTATTAATAATTGCAACCATCGTCACCGGGCAAGTGCCCATTCGTCCCGGCATGGTCATCAAACAATCCACGACTTTCCAGCCTGGTCAATACAATATTACATCCGACAGCATTGGGACGCCAATTATTACAATCGAAGGCAATAATATTACATTAGATTTTAAAGAAGTGAAATTAAATGGCGCGACCGCCGGGCAGTTGCCCGATACTTTTAAAGGATTAGCAATATTAATTAAAAACAGCCGCAATGTAATTATTAAAAATTTACAGGCACGGGGTTACAAAGTGGCGCTCATGGCGGTAAATGTGGACAGCCTGCAATTATTAAATAGTGATTTGAGTTATAATTATCGGCAAAAGTTATTTAGTATCCGCGAGCGCGAGAATTTTCAGGATTGGCTGAGTTATCATCATAATGAAAAAGAGGAATGGTTGCGGTATGGCGCAGCGGTGTATTTAAAAAATTGCAATAACGCATTGGTCAAGGGCTTACACATTACCCAAGGTCAAAATGGGATTATGATGACCAATTGTAATGACGGACTTTTTTATAATAATATCATAGAATTTAATTCCGGGATTGGCATCGGCATGTATCGGTCGAGCCGAAATAAAATCATGCATAACCGTCTGAATTTCAGTGTTCGGGGCTATAGTCACGGCTTTTACAGTCGCGGACAGGATTCAGCGGGCATTTTAGTTTACGAGCAATGTAATAACAATGTATTTGCCTATAATTCCGCTACCCATTCCGGCGATGGCTTCTTCCTCTGGGCAGGACAGCACACTATGGATACCGGCGAGGGCGGCTGTAATGGCAATATTTTATATGAGAATGATTTTTCTTTTTCGCCGACGAACGGCATCGAAGTTACATTCAGCAGCAACCGTATTGTAAAAAATAAACTGGAAGGCTGCACCCACGGCATTTGGGGCGGATACAGTTATAATACGTATATTGCTGGTAATCATTTTATTAATAATAAGTATGGCATTGCCATTGAGCATGGTCAACATAATACCATCGAATATAATGCTTTTGAAAACAATGATATTGCGGTTCAACTTTGGGAGCGCCTGACGCAGCCGGGCGATTGGGGTTATGCCAATAAACGCGATGTAAAAAGCCATGATTATAATATCCGGCATAATATTTTTAATCAAGATTCCATTCCGTTTAAAATAGCGGCTACCGCCAAAGTAGCGATCAACGATGATAATGAATTCTTGGGATTTGATAAATTATTAATAGCAGAAAAGCCGAATGAGGAATTTTATTTAGTAAAAAATAATATTTATGGAACAGTAAATTGGGGCGACGTACCCGCAATTAATCACGACCGCAACCGACTCCTGCCGCAACCTCGTAAGCCATTCAATATCAAAGAATTAACCAACAGAATGAGCGAGCAGCAACCACCCTATGCCATGTCCGACAGCATCTCAGTCGCACCGCCGCTCAGGGGCAACCGCTCGCTTATCCGCGTAAATGAATGGGGACCGTATAATTATCAATACCCCAGCGTTTGGTTGGATTCCATTCAGGGAGAAAATTATCAGTTTACCTTGCTTGGTCCGCAGGGCACTTGGCGTGTCAAGCGTGCAGAGGGGCTACTAACGCCTGAATTATTACCTTCTGGTAATTTCATGATATTAAAAGCAGTAAAAGACAGCAAGGCAACATTTATTTTATTAGAATTAGAGTTTATAGGTAAACAGAACATTACGAATCAATTAGGTGAAGTTATTCCAGTCGGACAACCGATGTTGATTCGCTTTAATCGTGCGGAGAAAAAGTTGGACTGGAAAGTACGCTGGTATGCATATAATGATGTGAGCGATCCATTACAACAATATGATGCGTTTAAAAAACTGGCGCAGCAAAAACCTTTACAAACTGCTCAGATTCAGGAACTTGCCTACGTCTGGTGGAATAAACCGGCGGATAATATTCCCGCGGATAAATTTGCCACTTTTGCCGAAACAACCTTTGATATTACAAAAGGTAAATATAAAATCATTCTGACCAGTGATGACGGGGTAAAGTTATACCTGGATGGCAAGTTATTAATCAATAATTGGAATATTCACGAATCTGTAGTAAATGAAATCGAGGTGGAACTAAATGGTAAGCATAAAATTGAAATAGAACATTTTGATGCGGCGGGGCTCGCCAACCTGGAACTACGACTGGAAAAGACCTGGTAATATGCTAATTGTCGATGTGCCAAATTGCCAATAAATAGATGACCAGCATATCGGCACATCAACGCATCAGCACGTTTGATGGGGCTTAGTGTTTTTCATAGTATGAGGGTTCGCTAATAACAAATTGGTTTTCTGTTTTCTATATATTAGTGTGATAATGTATTAGTGTAATGGGGGGTGGAAGGGGAATAAATCTTCGGACTTTTGTAAAAAGAAAACTGGGCAGTAATTCGTTTATCACTACCCAGCCCGGAATAATAGCAACTATCTACTTATCTCCAATTGCCCTTCTGAAAAATAAAACACCCTATATTCTTGAAGCTCAACGGCTTATATTTCATAAAGAAAGGGGTAGGAATATCATATAATAAATCAGATATATCCAAGTTTAACCTAATTCTTCTGTGTTAAGACGACCTATTTGGATTGTAAAAGGCACTCAAAACTCAATATTGTATGTGCATTTCGTTTTGACGTCCTACCCCTGTTGGGATAGCCTGCGCAGTGTTTAATCTTTTCTCTGAGGAGCTCAGGCTATCTAAATATCTTTCAAAGAACTCGGATTTAAAAAAATGCCCTGCGCCTTATGCAGCGGCAGGGCTTCCGAATTGCCCTATGAACAAAATTCATTTTCTCGTAGTATGCCCGGTTCATTTACCGGAAATGTAATAATTGGTATTAACATTTAGTAAATCCGTCCTTTCAATATAAATTCTTCCATTCTGATTCTAAAATCGGACGGCAGCGCCTGAAAAAATTGCTACCGTCCAATCAAGCTAAGTGAGTCTTGGAATTTAAGGACAGATAGATTGAAAAAATAAACCAGATCCTAATTAAGTGTGAAATATAAAATTTGAAATATGAAAAATTTCCCTCATTTATATCCGCTCCTAATTTCATATTTCGCATCTCACATTTCATGTTTTTTTGTACACCATGTATTCCCTTTTGAATACGTTACAAAGATACATCCGAATGCCGCCGAATCAAAACCAACGAAGTGAGCAAGTTTAAGTTTCTAAAAACAGATTTTTTAATTCAAACAATATTTTTACTTTTTATAAACATCTGAATTTCAATATTTTATTTAGATTAAATTCTAACCAAAAAGAATTGTAATTTAAGTTTCTAAATTTTTAATTTTTTTTTTATTTTTCCAAAAAAAATCAGGAAATGGTTATTTTTCATCTAGGGAACGGTCAAAATGGGTCGGTAAACGGTCGTTGCAATCAAAATATTGTACAATTTCAAATAAAACTATTAACCAATGTATTAGTAAACCAAGCGTATGCTGCGACAATTGCTACCCGCCTCAACCTCAATCTCAACCACCTATGAAAAGCAAAACCGATTTATATCAGCTCATCAAAGCCATGTCGAAGTCAGAAAAACGTTACTTCACGCTCGACGCCCAAAAGAGCGGACGCAAGGACGCGCGCTACCTCGAACTTTTTCAAGCCATCAACGATATGGAAAGCTACGACGAAGCCCCGCTGAAAGCCCATTTTGGCAAAACCCTGCCCACCGACAAAGCTTATCTGTACGAGGCGATTCTGCGCAGTATGCGCGACTACCGCAGCGCCAACTCTTACGCGGCAAGAATCAAAGAGATGATCATGGACGCTAAGTACCTGTATGAGCGGGGTTTATACGAACAAAGCGAAGAACGGCTGAATACGGCAAAGGAATTGGCGGAGGAATTGGGCGATCAGTTGTCTATCCTAGAACTGAATAAAGAGCATCGGCGCTTGTTAAAGGATACCAGACGCCCTGGATATGAAAAAGAATTGCAGGATTTAATTATAGAAAAACAAAATAATTTAAATAAACTGGAAGAAGAATTAACTTATCTTGATATTCATGATGAATTATTACTTGAAATCCGACAGCATCGGCAAGGATTGATGGGCATTCAAAAAGAGGATTTAAAAGCACGCTATCAACACCTCGATGATATTACAATTCAAGAGCCTTCCACGATTCAAAGTAAATTGCGATTTTATCAATGTATGGCACTTTTTCATCAGCTTTTAAATGAGCATAGCGAAGTATATAATAATTACACAAAGCTTATTAATTGCTGGGATACCAGTCCTAAATATAAAACAGAAGAGTTCTACAGGTATGTCCTTGATATGTCTAATTTAATACATATTTTATTATCAGACAATAGCAAAGCAAGTGAAATTAATTATTTATTATCAAAATTAGAAAAAGAGCGACCTGCCAATTTACACGACCAAAGCATTCTATTTCAACGGGTAACATCTTTTAGAATTTTATATTCAATTAACACCGGCGATTTTGCCGATGTGCAAACGCTGGTTAAAAGAATTGAAAAGGGCTTGAAGCAATATGATATATCAAGTTCTACGGAACTCAGTATTACTTTTAATATTTCTATTCTTTTATTTATGGCAGCTCAGTTTAGTTTATGCCAGGATTGGATCGAGCGAATCATTCAGCCCAGAAAGATTATGATCCGCCAAGATATACAGACCGCCGGAAAGATTCTTTATTTATTGGCAACGTATGAATTGGGCGAATTTGAAGCAACCGAAACTTGTTTGCGCAATACGACCCGCTATTTACAAAAGCTGGATCAAAAAGAAAATGATTTTTATATAAATGTATTAAGCTCCATCCGCAAGTTACATCAGGGTACCGTGAAAAGCATCCAAATTATGAATCAACTAAAGGAATACATTATTACATTGCGTAATAAAAAAGTAAACATTCCACTTGGTCTGGATGAATTGGTGCTTTTTTGGCTGGACGGTAAACTGTCCAAGCGCAGCATTTCCGAAATAATTAAGTCTAACCTTCGTAAAAATAACGTTACAAGTTAATAGGTACCGAGGTGAATACCAAAGTGTTACCTACTCTTTCGATATTAATGAAGCCCTCGCGCAGGTCAAAAATATAGGCTTGGGTAGTAAGCTCTCCTCGTTCCTGTAAGCTACTCTCAATATCCACCGCCCCAATCACACATACTTGCCGCCGCTCACGCAGGTGTACAAAATTCCAGGTTCCTTTATTGGTGGGGATGGTAGCCGCTTTCACAACCGGGATACCCGCTGCACGTTGACTGACCGATTGATTGAGCGTCTTATCCTCGGTTGGATTTTTTTCAGTCGGATTAGGGTCCAAGGCGCTTACCACCGTAAGTTGCCCTCTGATTTCGCCAATGAGTACCCCCCCAATCGCGTAAAGCGAATAAGAAATGGCTCTACCGCTATCAATGAGGTAAATGGTGCTCATATCGGTAGAAAGTACAATCATATTAGGACCTTGAACGCTGGTACCTGGCATAGGAATTTGCGAGATTTGGCTTTGGCTACGCTCAGTAGTCGTTTTAGCGGTTGATTTTTTCTTTCCCATAGGGCGTGAGGAGGTTTTGGTGCACTCAAAAGTAAGGCGAAAGTTTAAGAGTACAAAAGTTTTATGTTTGGAAGTTTTATGTTTGGGAATTTGGAAGTTGGGTAAAAAATAACAAACCAACTTCCAAACTTTCCGACCTTAATAACCCAGTATTTTCAGCATATCTTCCACCGTTTGTTCTTCCTGGTAAAGGCTATCTACGAGGTTGCCTTCCGGGTCTTTGTCCACCAGAATATGCTTGGGCGAAGGAATCAGACAATGCTTGATACCGCCGAAGCCACTCAGTGCATCCTGATACGCGCCCGTATGGAAAAAACCCAGATACAGCGGTTCGTTGCTATCCGCGCCATTGCCATTCAAAGTAGGCAGATAGACCTGACTCTGGTGTACTTCAGAATTATAATAATCAGAATTATCACAACTCAAGCCGCCAATATTGACGCGGCGATATTCATTATTCCATTTATTAATAGGAAGCAGCACAAAACGTTCGCCGATGCCCCAGGCGTCGGGCAGGGTAGTCATCAGAGAGTTGTCCACCATGTACCACACCTCCGAGTCGTTTTGTTGCTTTTGTGCCAACACCGAGAAAATAGTCGCCGCGCTCTCCCCTACCGTGTATTTGCCAAATTCAGTAAAAATATCGGGTTCGGGCACGTCCTCTTCTTCGCAGGCATCGAGAATATTGCGCACAATTTCGCGAATCATGTATTTGTAATCAAATTCAAAGCCCAGTGAATTGCGAATGGGCATGCCGCCGCCAATATTAATAGCGTGTAAATCCGGGCTGACACGTTTTAATTCGCAATATAATTTAATGGCTTTCTTTAGTTCGCCCCAGTAATATAAGGTATCTTTAATGCCAGTATCCACAAAAAAATGCAGCATCCGCAGCTTAAACTTCGGATTATCAGCAATTTTCTCTTTATAAAAATTTACTACATCTGCATTACGCAAGCCCAGACGGGAGGTATAAAACTCAAATTTGGGCTCTTCCTCCGTTGCTACCCGAATGCCAATATTACATGTACCTTTAACGTGTTCATCATAATAATCCAGTTCATGATAATTATCAATAATGGGAATTACATTAAAACCATCATTAATAAGCCCTACGATCCGTTCAAGGTAATTTTCCGGTTTAAAACCATTACATATTATAACGGTTTCTTTATCGAGTTTCCCTTTTTGGTGCATGCGGCGTACCAGATCAATGTCAAATGCCGATGAAGTTTCAATATTGGCACCATGGTCCAGTACTTCATTGAGTACATAGCTAAAATGATTACTTTTGGTGCAATAGCAATACTGATAATCACCGCTGTAACCCAATGATTTCATGGCTCGCGTAAACAAATTACGTGCTTTTTTAATTTGAGCACCAATCTTGGGCAGATAAGTAACTTTAAGCGGCGTGCCGTACTTGCGAATCAGATGAATGAGCGGAATGCCATTAAACACCAGGTAGCCATCTTCAATGTCAAACCCTTCTTGCGGGAAATAAAAGGTCTGATCAATGAGGTCGAAGTATTTATTTTTCACCTCGCGTCGAGTTGTGATTTATGGTTAAAAAATAGCAGTACCACAACCGGAGCAATCTAGCGATGCTCCTTTTTAAGCAGCTGCAAAACTAGGTGTAAAAGTTTATTATTTCCCAAAAAGTTCATTTTTATTTTAGCGTTTTGGTGTTATTGTGCGAAAGGGTTATCGTAGTTTTGCCCAGTGACCAACCAAAACACCATAACACCATAACACTAAAACACCACAAAACTAAAACACCATCCACATGGAAAAACTCGATGTGCTCAATCAAGTCGCCGAATTTCACCGCACTTTTCATCACCCGATTTTGCCGGAGCCCACTATTCCTGCGGCAGACCGCTGTCGCTTGCGGGTAGCCCTGCTTGCCGAAGAATTGAAAGAATTACAGGAAGGCATTGAAAATCAAGATATTGTAGAAATCGCTGATGCACTTTGTGACATGCAATACGTGCTTTCCGGGGCAGTGCTGGAATTTGGCTTAGGAGAAAAATTTAAAGCGTTATTCGATGAGGTTCAGCGTTCTAATATGAGTAAGACTTGCCATAGCCTCGAAGAAGCCGAAGCCACTGTGCGCCATTACGAGCAAACCAAAGGGTTTGAATGTTACATCCGGCAGGAAGGGGATGTTTGGCTGGTCTATCGGGTGGGCGATCATAAAACGTTGAAATCCATCAATTACTCGCCGGCTGATTTGAAGTCTATTTTGGAGCTTTGATATTGGACGTTTGAGGTGGATATTGCGCGCTATTTCAACTTTTCCCCAAACGTCCAATATTAAAATTCTTAAATATTAAAATTTAACGAGTTTCAAACTATGTCGTTCTTGTGGTGATTGGGCTACAAAGAAATACATCCCAGCAGGCACGGCATCACCGGCTTCCCAGGTGAGTTCCACACGATCGGTACTGGTGTTTGCCACATCATTGAATAACTTTACCTGCTGTCCCATCATATTATAAATTGCAAATTGATAATCGCTTACATTTTTAGCTACACTAAATTGTAATACAAGCGTAACCCGGTTTTTAAAAGGATTCGGCAGGGCTTGTATTTTTAGCAAAGTATCCCCCAACAAATCCTCGGTATCCACCACAGGACCGTCCGTTTCATCCACACATTCCAAACATGGTTTGCCGCCTTGCGCCGGTTCGAGCGCAATAAATGCGGTGTAGCGCGACAGTACGCGTTCCTGGATGCTTTCGGCAATAATTTTACTAATGGTGGCATTTGCTTGTTCCAGTTCCTCCAGTGAATGAAGGTAATTGCCGGTCCAAACCTCGCGGGTGAGCGAATCCGCGGGTGCTGCCTGCATAGCGTCCACTGAGATTTGGGTAGAAATTAAATTGCCATCGAGGCTGCCCACTGCTTCAATTACAAATGGAAAAGCGCCCTCGTATTTACCGATTTGGAAAACCGGACGATTATAGTTGACAATATTAATGTTTTCACCAATATTATAACGGCTATGACAAAAACCATTTTGCAAACGCGTGTGCAAATCCAGTGAGCCGCTCAGCGCAGTAGCCGACTCAAAAATTTGCCGGGAATTAGCCGCAAAAGCGCTATTCCAATCAAAAAGATGTAAATATTCTCCGCCGGTCAGGCGCGCAATATTACTATAAAAATATTCATTACCTCTAAAAGATTGGTTTGCAGCATAATACCAATTATAATTTTGCTGTTGGAAATCATTGATAAAAATGCGAATCTTAGCATTATTCATTTCATTCCGCAAATCATTAATCAACAAATTGGCGCTGCTGATACTAGCCACGTTCGAAGAATTGGCGAACAGTAGGATGTTGCCCGAATTGTTATTAGTACGCACAAAATCAATGCCTTGCCCTAATAAGGACGGCAAATTGCTGTACCCCGAAGAGGGATTGCTGCCTAAGGCGGCAAAAGCTGCTTCAATCGCTTGCGGGGTAGCGGGTAGCCAGCGGTCGGATACGGGTTTAATCACCAATTTGGATACCATTAAATTGAAGGAATCGCGCGGCGTCAGCGAAGCTAGCAACTGTTGTTTAATCTGATTCAACATTTCAGCCTGCGAAACCGTGCTATTTCCACTCACGTAATCCATCAGCACAAGCAGCTTTTTGGGTGTAACTGCCTCTAAACCAAATACTTCCTTAGGAAGGAATACCATTTGGTAAAAACCGCCCTGCCCCTCGTCCAGGCGATTTACAAAAACACCATCCTGTAAAGGCGCGTTATACGTCAATAACGGTCGCTTGCCCAACTCCGTTGTATTCAGCACAGCCTGCCACCACCGTCCATTCTGGTCGTTGTAAGCGGTAAAAGTGCGCTCGGGCAAATTGGCAAAGAAAGGTTGTCCCCACGTCGGGTTCTGTGCGGTGCGAATCAGCACCTGGGGAACCGGCGTACGGGAAGTTGGCAGCAATTCAACAGGCAACTCGGTAAGCACCTGATTTATAGTCCATTGTGCAGGAATAAGATAACTAATTTTTACCCGGCGTGATTTATTCCCGGCCATTGGAAAAATACGCAATTGATACTGACCAGGACCATCTTTAAACAGGATGGAGGGGTCTTTACGACGATTGACAATATTTTCATAAATGGTAGAAGCCGTCCAGCGATCCAAAATATCCGCTTTTATGATAATTGAATCAATCCACAGCCAGGAATCATACACAATGGCTTCAGTTGGCAGGGTAAAATTCAGCGTTACTTCTAAAGTATCCGAAGGATTAACCCAGTAAGTACCTCTGGATGAGAAAGTTAGATACATGTCCACTGCCGTGTAAATACCTTGGGGGCGAGTCACAAAAGTAGCTTCTTCGATGGTGCCCTGGTCTGTCCACCAGCCCTGCCGGGGGTCGCCGACACGTAGGTAATTACTTTGCGCCGATAGCGTAACAGCATTCAACAAAAAAGTAAAGAGCAAGAGGATAAAATTTGTCAGTCTCATTATACAAGGGTTTTGGAGTTAAACAAAAATAGAATACTGCAAATTAATCGGAATACTTAAGCTTTATCTTCTTAAAGCGTCAATTAGTCAGAGATTGTACATAAGAAAAAAACATTCTGCAAAAAGAATGACATTTGTAAGGGGAAATCAAAATCGGGCAAGTAATTTCGCAGCATGGCAAAAAAACAAAAATATTACGTCGTGTGGCAAGGCGTAAATCCGGGCGTTTACAGCAGTTGGGCACAGTGTCAGGCACAAATCAGTGGCTATCCGGGCGCGCAGTATAAATCTTTTGATACGAAAGCCGAGGCGGAGGAAGCTTTTGCCAACGGTGTGGGTAGTTCTATTTCGGTTTCTAAAAAAGTCAGTACTGCTAAGCAGGTGAATGAAAACGTGGAAGGGATTGTGTGGGATAGCATCAGTGTGGATGCGGCGTGCAGCGGCAACCCCGGCGTGATGGAATATCAAGGCGTAGATACGAGAACTAAATTTCAATATTTTTATAAAAAATTTGATCTGGGTACCAATAATATTGGTGAGTTTTTAGCCATTGTACACGCCTTGGCAATGTTTAAGAAAGAAGGGAAAAATACGCCGATTTACACCGACTCGCGCAATGCGATGAAATGGGTACGCGAAAAAAAATGCAAAACAACCCTCGAACGCAATAAAAAAACCGAGGAACTGTGGCAAATCATTGAACGTGCCGAAAAATGGCTGCAAAACAATACCTATTCTAATAAAATTATGAAATGGGAAACGGATCAGTGGGGAGAGATTCCCGCTGATTTTGGACGAAAGTAAAAGGGTTATTGGTGTATTGTGTCGGAGAGACGCGCCAATGAACCAATAACCCTTTTACTTGGCAAATCTCATCCGATACTCCGGTGCAATCTTTCCTCTCCGAATATCCTCCAGTTTTTTGCGCACCATGTGTTTCTTCACCGGCTTTAAATGATCTACAAATAAAACCCCGTCGATGTGGTCGTATTCATGCTGGATAACCCGGGCATTAATGCCAACAAAGGTCTCTTCGTGTGGTTCAAAATTTTCATCTACCCAACGCAAACGCAGCATTGGCGGGCGTTCCACATCCCCTCGCACTTTTGGAATACTTAAACAACCTTCCTCATAGGTCCAGGGGTCACCACTTTCTTCCACTTTATGGGCATTAATAAAAGTGCGCTTGATGCCTGCTGCTTCATTTCCTTTTTCTTGAATTTGCGTCGTATCCACCATAAAAATTCGCACGGATAAGCCGATTTGCGGTGCCGCCAGCCCTACCCCATCGGCATTGTACATGGTTTCCCACATATTGGCAATTAGTTCCTGCAAATTCGGATAACCAGGCTCAATATCTGTTGCCACTTGTTTTAACACTGGATGCCCGTAAGCATAAATCGGTAAAATCATACTAGTCGCTTCGTTATTGTTGATAACGTGTTTTTTCTAAATATTCCTGCAAAATCAATACGGCACTTATTTTATCTACCAAGGCTTTATCCTGTCGCTTTTTCTTTTTAGCACCGCTTTGCAGAATGATTTTTTTGGCGTCTTCCGAAGTAAAGCGCTCATCTTGCATAACAACTTTAATGCCGGGAAAAAGTTCCCTAACCTGACGAACAAAGTTCTGCACCTGCGGGGCAATTTGTGCCGGATTTCCGTCCAGATGCATGGGCTCCCCCACTACAATGGTTTCTACTTCTTCTGCTGCCGTATATTTTTTCAAAAATTCTATTACCTGCTCTGTGGGCAAGGTATCTAGTCCATTCGCAATAATTTGCAAAGGATCCGTCACCGCTAATCCGGTGCGCTTGGTACCATAATCAATAGCCAGAATACGTGCCAAAATCAGTTGGTCTTGATTTGAGCGACAAAGATAGGAAAAGTGAAAAAGTTTATTGACAAAAGATTGGGTGATGCAGCAGGAGGAGCTCACAAAAAAATAAAAAGAGTTGCCAGGTTTCCACCTCGAGGCTTAGTTTCCTGACAACCGTTCCCCCTTACTTAAATCTTAGAACGCCTAATTTTTTTCTCTACGGGTGCAAATATAATTGCTCTGTTTTTAATTTGCTCAACAAAGGTGATAAAACGAAAATTGAGGTTGATGAACGTATCATTTTCAATGATGAACGTAAAATTGAGCGTCAAATAATTTCCAATTGTTGCAATAAAGTATCCCGGTAAATGCGTCCGAACGGCAAGTAATTCCCATCTATTATGACGACGCTGTCTTTCAAATCAATTTTTTCGATACTGCGGATATTTACAATGTATGCTTTGTGTATTTGCATAAAATGCGGCAAGGGCAGTTTGGACAAAAATTTCTTCAAGGAGGTTTTTACCGCAAAACGCTTGTCTATTGTGACCACACTACAGTAGTTACCCTCCGCTTGTATCCAGTAAATATCCTGCCAATTGATCCGAATCAACTGTAAATTGCTGCGGACGAAGAAGTACTCACTCGTTATCCGTTTCTCGTCCTGTTCTTCGTGTTCCCGAAAATCTGGAGTCGCTTTAAATTAAAATTGTTTTTGCGGGATGAATTCAAAAGGTGGAAACA
>JBKBWT010000127.1:0-16236 GCA_046314415.1 Saprospiraceae bacterium | reverse complement strand
GCTTTGCATCCAGCATTTCAGTGATGTTGTGTTTTACAAATTTTCTTTTTCCTCTTGTAAATTTACAACATCACTTTTCTTTCATATTATTCTTTTTCTTTAATTTTAAACAGATTCAATCATATTGTACAAATATACAACCTTTTCAGGGTTAAATCAAGCCTTATGACCGCTAAAATACTCATTTTTTTTATCCTGCTGCTAAGTGTTTGTGTACCAATGCCTAAAGCTTATATCATTTACATTAATATTGATATTCGAACCGGCGATAATGATCTGCGGCAAGCAATAGCTATTGATAAAATGGAAGAGCTCAGAATTCTTCAAACAATTACAAATAACAAAGAGGTATTATGTGGTAAAATAAAAGAGCAGCATTAACGCTAAATGTTGATTACCGGAGCCATCTAAGAGAAGATTTATAAACCACCAGGCTGACTCCGGTAATTGGCATCAAACGGTTGCTTTTATATCTTTTAAAATCAATTGATTGCGTTCGGGACCTACGGATACCATCGTTACGGGAATACCCAGTTTTTCTTCCAATGCTTCCAGATAGGTGCGGGCGGTGTCGGGCAAATCTTCATAATCCGTCACTTCCAGCGACTGTTGCCAGCCAGGAAAGGATTCATACACTGGATTAACCGCTACTTCTACCAAATCATAAGGAAGTGTATCAGTCAATTCACCATCATATTTATAGCCTGTTGCCACGTGAATGGTGTCCATTTTATTCAAAACATCAATTTTGGTAATCACCAATTGCGTCACGCCATTCAACATAATGGTATATTTCAACTGTGGTAAGTCAAGCCAGCCACAACGACGTGGTCTCCCGGTCGTCGCGCCAAATTCACCACCTTCCTGACGTAGAAATTCACCGATTTCATCGTCCAGTTCCGTTGGGAAAGGCCCCGAGCCTACCCGGGTACAGTATGCTTTGGTAATGCCAATCACTTGACCAATTTTTTGCGGGGCAACGCCTAATCCTGTGCAAACGCCTGCCGTAATGGTATTAGACGAGGTGACATACGGATATGTGCCAAAATCGATGTCGAGCATAGAGCCCTGTGCCCCCTCTGCAAGCACGCGCTTGCCTTCCTGCAATGCCTTATTAATATAATATTCGCCGTCCACATGCGGAAGCGAACACAGCAACTCAATAGCGGTGAACCACTTTTCTTCTTCTGCGGCTAAATCAAATTCGATATCGGGATACAAGGTTGCCAGCGTTAAATGCTTGGCTTTCAAGGCTTCATACTTTTCCTGGAAATTCGCCCGATTGATGTCGCCTACGCGCAATCCATTACGCCCGGTTTTGTCCATGTACGTCGGACCAATGCCTTTCAGGGTCGAACCAATTTTTTCTTTGCCCTTAGCGTGTTCTGAAGCAGCGTCGAGCAGGCGATGGGTCGGCAGAATCAAATGGGCTTTCCGTGCTACCAGCAAGCGATTTTGATAATCTACGCCGGCATCCTGTAAAAACCGGATTTCTTTTGCCAGTGTAATCGGATCAATTACTACACCATTGCCAATCAGATTAATCAGTCCTTCGCGGAAAATACCGGAGGGAATCGTATGTAACACAAATTTTTTACCGTCAAATTTTAGGGTATGTCCGGCATTCGGTCCGCCTTGAAACCGCGCGACAATATCGTATTGGGTTGCCAAATAATCTACAATCTTGCCTTTCCCTTCGTCGCCCCACTGTAAACCAAGTAACACATCAATTGTCATAGTGAATTTAATTTAAATGTTTTTAGGGTTGATTTCTAAATTTTTAAACAAGATTTGATGACGCTTTAAAATGCAATTTTTCAGAGCGCCAATTTAAAAATTGTAAAAGCCCAATGGACAAGCATGCGTCCATTAGGCTTTTACTCCTAATTTATCTTGACATTTTCATACAAATCTCTTGAAATGGCGGTTTGAGGTAACCCGACCTCCCGCCTTTTTGCAAACGGAGACAAATGTACGGATAATTTAAACCCTAGACAATAGCTTTTAGAAAAGAAACCAACGCTTGTCGATTTGAGCGATCTTCATAATTAGGGTCTAATCTCCAGTGTATCGGATAAGACTGCTTTTTCGGCGGCGGTTTTTTCGCAAGCTCCGTCGCATTGCCCATATAAGTTCAAGGAATGATGTGTGATATTAAAATGTAATAATTCACCCATCATATTTTTAATTTGCTGAATACGTGGGTCGCAGAATTCCAATACTTTACCACAGTTTACACAAATCAAGTGGTCATGTTGCTTAAAACCGTATGATTTTTCGTATTGCGCCAGGTTCTTACCAAACTGATGTTTTTTGACCAAATCGCAACTCACCAGTAATTCCAGGGTATTATAAACCGTAGCCCGGCTCACCCGGTAATTCTGATTTTTCATATGAATGTACAAAGCCTCCGCATCGAAGTGATCGCTGCGCCGATAAATCTCTTCCAGAATGGCGAAGCGCTCCGGGGTTTTCCGAAAACCACTCGTTTCCAGATGCGATGCAAAAATATTCTTCACCTCTTTAATCACCTCTTCCTGATTCCTCGCTACCATATTGATTGATTATTGACAATTGATTATTGTTGATACGCCCTTTACTCCTTACTCAATTCTGCTAACGCTTGAAACGTGTTCCAGGTTCTGCAAACTGCGAATAACCCGATTCAATTGATCGGTATTTGCCACAAATATACTCAAACGCCCTTCATAAGTGCCTTCTTCACCGGCAATTGAAAACGAACGAATGTTTAAACCCAGCGTAGTCGAAATCTCATTGGCTAAATTCTGAATGATGCCCTTGCCAGCATCAATACCCGTGATGAGTAGCGTCGCCACAAAATTGGTTTCATTCGTCACTACCCATTCAGCTTTCATAACGCGGTAGCCGTAGTTCGCCATGATATTCATGGCATTCGGACAGTTGGTGCGGTGAATTTTCAGCCCGGCATTCAAGGTCAGGTAAGCGAAAATATCATCGCCTTGTACAGGATTGCAACAGCTGGCTAATGAATACTCGTAGCGCTCGGCGGGCTCGCCGTTGATGAGCAGACGCGGCTTGATCCCTGGCTTGCGACGCACCGACTTGGGCGCTTCAACGATGTGGTCGTGGTCGGCTGCTTTTTCTGCTGCGGCTTCTTTCTCCAGTTCGGTGATTTCCATCAACTTGCCACCGTCAGCGCGAAATCGTTTAAAAATCTCAGGAATCGTCAGTTTTTCCTCGGCAATTTGGTAATAAAACTCCACGTGCGAAGGATAGCCATAAGCTTTGACCAATATTTCGACACTTTCAGCAAAATCTACCTTCAGGTTTTTCAACTTGCGTTCCAGCGCTTCTCTGCCAATTTCGCCCTTCTGACGCATTTCTTCTTTCATCACCGAGCGAATCTTGGAGCGGGCTTTACCCGTTACCACCCATTTGAGCCATTCCGTACTGGGTTTTTGGTTGCGGTCGGTAAGGATTTGTACCTGATCGCCATTTTGCAATTCGTAGCCCATTGGC
This sequence comes from Saprospiraceae bacterium, assembly GCA_046314415.1. Taxonomy (GTDB): domain Bacteria; phylum Bacteroidota; class Bacteroidia; order Chitinophagales; family Saprospiraceae; genus JADJNW01. The sequence goes on along the minus strand of JBKBWT010000127.1, from coordinate 12,735 downwards.
ATAAGCTTATTGTTGACCCGAATCGCTTTACAATGATACCCTAAGTCGGTGTGAATGCTAAACGCAAAATCCAGTGCTGTCGAGCCTTTTGGCAAGATTTTCATTTCGCCTTTCGGCGTATAAACATATACTTCCTCATTGAAAAGGCTATTGGATTTAAAATCCCACAGGAATTCTACGGCGTCTTTTGTCGGGTCTTCCAGCGTTTCGCGCACACTGTCGAGCCAACGCTCATATACATCGGTCTGATTCTTTACACCTTTATATTTCCAATGCGCGGCAAAGCCCCGTTCAGCAATTTCGTCCATGCGCACGCTGCGTATCTGCACTTCCACGTAACGACCTTTCGGACCGATCACGGTTGTATGTAAAGATTCATAACCATTTGATTTTGGCACCGTTATCCAATCTTTGAGGCGCTCCGGTAGGGGTTGGTGTACGTCCGTCACAATAGAATAAGCCTGCCAGCAATACAATTTTTCCTTTTCCAGGGGCACATCGAGTACAATGCGCACCGCAAACAAATCATAAATTTCTTCAAAGGGTACTTTCTTGGTTTTAATCTTGTTCCAAATGGAGTAAATGGATTTTGGGCGCCCCTTAATATCGTACGGAACACTTAATAAATCGAGCCTATCCTTTAATGGTTTGATAAATTCATTGATATAATGATTGCGTTCGCGCTTGGTTTGTTGTAATTTCTCGGCTATTTCCTTATAGTCATTCGGCTCGGTTATTTTCATGCACAAATCCAAAAACTCGGTTTTGAAATTATACAAACCCAACCGATGCGCCAGCGGCGCATAGATGTAGCTGGTTTCAGCTGCAATTTTCAGTTGTTTATGGCGGGGCATGGAGCCAAGCGTACGCATATTGTGCAGCCGGTCTGCCATTTTGATGAGTACTACCCGCACATCATCTACCAGGGTACTCAGCACCTTGCGAAAATTCTCGGCTTGTGGGCTTTCCAGATTGTACGCACTGTCGAGTTTGGTCAAGCCATCTACAATTTTACACACGCGATCCCCAAATTGCACCTTGATCTCGTCCAAAGTCACATTGGTATCTTCCACCACATCGTGGAGCAGCGCAGCCGCAATAGCCGTAGGACCCAAGCCAATCTCCTCCGCGCAGATGGTCGCTACCGCAATGGGATGTAGAATGTATGGCTCACCCGACTTGCGCCGCTGCGTTTTATGAGCCTCCACTGCCATTTCGTAGGCGGTACGAATCAACTTACGGTCATCGTTGTTCAGTTCGCTGTGAATCGAGCGCAGTAATTTACGGTACGCATTCTGAATCAAACGCTTTTCCTCTTCCTGCTGTAAAACCGGTGCCTCTGGTATTACTGTCATAATAATCCTGCTTTTATGCGTTCATGGGCTATTGTTAATCAGGGTTTTATCTGTTGTACGATCCTTGTACAAATAAGTTTTGGGATAGGCGTTATAAAAAACAAGGCAGTATAATATAATATTAGGATAGCTGCCCGACCTTGAAATTATGAAAAACGGTTAGATTACAAATCTAAGTAAAAATAATTTGCTTTTTCGTCATCTTTTATGGATTAAATCAGATATTTTCAATAAAAAATCGGTGTTTTTTCCTGAAAAATAGTCTATCTTTGCAGCACTTTTTTCAAAAGGGTCGTGTTTAGGGTTGAGGAATAAGCATCGAGGCTTAAAAACTTCAGTTTTTTACACACCATCGCTCAATCTTGTTTTGCGGATATGGCGAAATTGGTAGACGCGCCAGACTTAGGATCTGGTGCCGCAAGGCATGGGGGTTCGAGTCCCTCTATCCGCACAAAGTAAGGAAGAATGGGACGAGAAGTTTATCCCGATCTTTATCGGGAAGTCCCTCTATCCGCACCCAAAGCAAAGGCGAAAATTGAAAGATGAAATTTGAAAGAAGCAATTCAGTGTCAAGCGTAACTTTCATATTTCAAATCTCAAATTTCTTATTTAACAATCAGCGTTGTGAACAAGTTGTAAATCCGGCTTTCCCGGTTTGATTGCAAACTTTTTCCCCTCGAATAGTGTATTGTCCTAACGTATAAAATGAAATACTGGAAAATGGAATATTGGAAAACCTGCATGTCGCCGATTGCCTATTTCCATCCTTCCAAGATTTCAACCTTCCATTATTTTAATAAAAAAGAAGTATATGTCTAAAGTTGTCAGAGAAGATATTGACAATCTGAATGCGGTAGTAACCGTTACGCTCGAAAAATCGGACTACGAGGCGCAATTCGATCAGGAGTTACAAAAATTTCGTAAGCAAGCGGCTATGAAAGGCTTTCGCAAAGGCAAAACGCCGGCGAATATGGTGCGCAAAATGTACGGCAGAAGCGTGCTTGCTGACCTGATTAACAACTTGTTAAGTAAAGAACTATTTGGTTATATATCGGAGGAGAAACTGGAAGTGCTGGGGCAACCGCTGCCTTCTAAAGATCAGCCTTACATTGATTTCGATACCAAGGAACTCAACGATTTTATCTTCAAATTTGATCTGGGGCTCTCGCCGCAGTTTGAAGTGCAGGGGTTGAATGCTGACGCAAAATTTGACCGTTACACGGTAGAAATGAATGATGAAGCCGTTACGGAAGAACTCACCAATTATCGCAAACGCCTGGGCGAACGTAAAAACGTAGAAGGCAATATCCAGGAAGGTGATTTTGTGAAATTTGCCGCTAAAGCAGTAGAAGGCGATTTTACCACCGAGTTTGGCATTTTTGTCAATGAGATTGAAAATCAGGCGTTTAAAGACGAACTGTTTACCAAAACAATTGGTGACTCCATTCGCACGGATGTGTATCAGTGGTTTAATGAGCCGGACGATCATTACATTCGGCATCATTTATTGAATATCGATCATGAAGATCATGATACCAAAGTAGGTGAACTGGAACTGACGATTACCGAAGCAACGCGCCAGGAAATCGCTGAAATGGACGAGGACTTTTTCGCTAAAGCCTTTGGTTCGGGCGTAGCCAGCAATGAAGAAGAAGCTCGGGAAGTAATTCGCAAAGATGCGACCAAATTCTTTGATAAACAGGCAGATGCGCTGTTATTCCGCGATTTTCAGGAGTACCTGATGGAACAAAATAAACTCGATCTGCCCGATGAATTTTTATTGCGCTGGTTGAAAACCTCGAATGAAAAAGTAGCGCCAGAACTCATTGAGCGGGATTATCCGGCTTTCTCCAAAAATTTGCAGTGGACGCTCATTCGTAATAAACTGGGAAAACAGTTTGACATCCAAATCTCCGAGGAAGCAATCGTAGAAGGTTTCAAAGAAAAAGTGCGCTCGTACTTTGGCGGTTATGGCAATGAGGAATTGATCAATGCAACGGCACAACGCCTGCTGGACGACGAAAAGCAGTTTAACGAAATGTACGAAGACCTGCTCGTAGATCGCCTGCACGATGAAATTGTCAAACTGGTGACGGTGAATCCTAAACCGGTGAGCCGCGAAGATTTTACCAAAGTGCTGCAAGAAGCGCGTGCCGCTGCACAAGCTGCACAAATGCAAAATATTACGATAGATGCAGATTTTGTTGATGAAGCGCACGATCATGACCACGATCACGATCATCATCACCACCATGACCATGATCACGAACATTAATCATAGCATTGAGTACTTTTGACGTTAATAAGTGTCTATCACATTATTGGCGATCATTATGGAAATTAAAGTTTTGAAATATTTTACATTATTTTTTATAATAATATTTCATTAAAAAAAGTTCCCGGACTACCACAAAAATTACTGTTTTTGCTGAATACTGACAGGATTAGCAGAAGATTCAACCGGAATAAAATCGAATTGTTATTTATGTGGTGACAAAGAGACAAGCAGTCTTACAACCACTAACAATTCACAAAAATACGTAATGTATGTTTCACAAAGATGAGTTCATGAAGTATGCTACCAAGCATCATGGCATGAGTAGCATGCACCTTGAAAAGTACGCCGAACAGAGCATGGCGACCATCCCCAATATTCAGGCATTCACCCCGAACGTGATTGAAGAGCGGCAGATGAACGTAGTCGGTTTGGACGTGTTTTCCCGTTTGATGATGGACCGCATCATTTTTCTGGGCGTAGCCATTAACGACTATGTTGCCAATGTTATACAGGCACAGTTGCTATTCCTGCAATCCACCGATCCGAAGCGCGACATTCAGATTTACATCAATAGCCCCGGAGGCTCGGTATTTGCTGGTTTGGGTATTTACGATACCATGCAGTTTGTCACGCCTGACGTAGGTACGATTTGCACCGGTATCGCCGCTTCTTTTGGTGCAGTAATTCTGGCAGCCGGTACCAAAGGCAAGCGTACAGCGCTTCAGCACAGCCGCGTGATGATTCACCAGCCGCTGGGTGGCATGCAAGGTCAGTTGAGTGATATGGAAATTTATTACCGTTTGGCAAAAGCCCAGCAAAAAGAATTGTACGAAATTTTGAGTAATCATACCGGGCAGCCTTTTGAAAAAATTGATAAAGATTCGGATCGCGACAATTGGATGACTTCGACAGAAGCCCGTGAATATGGCTTGATTGACGAAGTATTGGAGCGCAATCCAATGAAAAAAGATAAGTAATTTTATCACACTGGAGAGATGAAAGCACAACCAGCTTTCATCTCTTTGTGTTAAATCAAATGAGAAAGTTGAAATGTGAAAGATGAAGTACCCACTTTCAAATCTCAAATTTCATATTTCAAATTTTAATAAAAGCGGATAGTAATGCGACGTACGACCAAGCAGAATTTTCGATGTTCCTTTTGCGGAAAAGACAAATCCGGAGCCCTCATTCTTATTGCCGGTATCGAAGGGCATATCTGTGAAGCCTGTGTAGAACAAGCCGGTGAAATCATTGAAGAAGAATTATACGGTAAAAAGCGCAGCGATAACCGCGGCGGGCGTCAGCACTATGTACTACCCGACGACATTACGCCCCGGGAAATCAAAGAGCACCTCGATCAATATGTCATTGGTCAGGACGAAGCCAAAAAAGTACTCTCCGTAGCTGTGTACAATCACTACAAACGCTTGCGCCAGACGAAACACAGCGATGTGGATATTGAAAAATCTAACATCCTGTTTGTAGGACAAACCGGTACAGGCAAAACCCTGCTCGCCAAAACCATTGCCAAACTCCTTAATGTGCCTTTTGCCATCGTAGATGCGACGGTTTTCACCGAGGCAGGTTATGTAGGCGAAGATGTAGAAAGTATTCTCAGCCGTTTGCTGCAAGTATGCAATTATGATGTAACGGCAGCCGAGCGTGGCATTGTGTATATTGACGAGATTGATAAAATTGCCCGCAAAGGCGACAACCCGTCCATCACGCGCGACGTATCGGGAGAGGGCGTGCAACAGGCGCTGCTAAAAATGCTGGAAGGTACGGATGTCAACGTGCCCCCGCAAGGCGGACGCAAGCACCCCGAACAAAAACTTGTAAAAGTCAATACTGAAAATATCCTGTTTATCTGCGGTGGCGCTTTCGACGGCATTGACAAAATCGTTGCCCGCCGCGTCAACACGCAAGTGATTGGTTTTAAATCAGAAGAAGCGAATTTTGATCGCGATAATCTCCTGCAATACATCAATCATCAGGATGTGCGCAAGTTTGGCTTGATTCCTGAATTACTTGGTCGTTTGCCGGTATTGGCACACCTTGATCCACTCGATCTGGACGCGCTCAAGCGTATTCTGGTAGAACCGAAAAACTCGTTGCTGCGGCAATATCAAAAATTGTTTGAATTGGAAGGCATTCGCATGACTTTCTCGGAAGATGCCATCGAATACATTGCCGAGAAGGCACTGGAATTCAACCTTGGTGCCCGCGGTTTGCGCTCGATCTGCGAAGCAGTCATGACCGATGCGATGTTTGAACTGCCTTCTAATCGTGATATTCGCCAATTTGAAGTGACCCGCGCTTACGCGGAAGAAAAAATCAACCGCTCCAAGCTCGCGCATTTGAAAGCGGCGTAAGGACTAGCTATTTTAGCTGGAGGAAATAAGATGAGGCAACACCTTTAAAAGGCGTTGCCTCGTTTCATTTTATTTCAAATCCCCAACCGGAATTTTATTATCATAATCCCAAAAAGCCGACACATTCACAATTTTCCACTGCCCCTGCTGTTTTTCCAGCATACGCACTTCTTTACTCAACAAATAATACTTCACTTCTTTGTCACTGTTGTACTGATCCCAAGTCATATAGACCATATTGTCGCCATAAAATTTAAAGATCATATTACGGCGTTCCACTTTCGGATGGCTGCTGCCGCCCGCCGCCACCGGGTGTTCTTTGATGAACGTACCAATCCTGTTGTCCACCGCCTTCCAACCCGTACTAGCGTCAAATGTTCCATTGTCGTTGTTCCACGCCTGAAAAACGTAATCCGTTTGTGCCCAGGTTGCTTTCCAGCAGTCGTAATTTCTTTGATAAAAACAAGCCGTTTCCTGCTCAAGTGTTGCCAAAATGGCTTTCTTTTCGGCAGCTTCGTTCCAGGCAGACTGACTCTGAGCGCAAGGGATTAATACGCATCCCAACGCCAGGATGAGAAACAATTTTTTCATATTATTAAATGGTGATTTATTTACAAAATATATAGACCGTTCTTCGAGGGTTCACTATGAAGCGCCCAACTGCTTTTTAAAATCTTCGTGATTCCATTCGATGTGCACCTGGTCAATCAAGTTTTGCTCGTTGAGGCGGAAAATAAAGATGTGATCGCTGCTGAAGCGTTGTCCCTGGTTGGGAATGTCCGCAAAATCCTTGGCTTGGGTACCTTCGATCAGCACCTGGCAGCGGATGGAGCCGTCTGCTTCGGCAATGGCGGCGTGTACGGTATTTTCAATATCAGGGAAGCAATCCATCAGCATGATCCAGATGCCCTTACCCAATTCACCGATGGTGCCACGCCCGGCTTCGCCGAGGGATTTGAACCAAACTTCGCCGTTGGGGGTACACAGGGTCATCATTTTGTCCATATCGTGGTCGGAGTAAGCAAACATAAAGTCAATGCAGGGACTTTTCATCAAATCATGGGCTGAGGTGGTTAGTGTGCTCATAATCAAGGTTTTTTAGTGGTGAATGATGGTACAAAGATAAGGGACAGCAGTGGTGCAGGATTGTAAATTTGCGGCAAGATGTAATCTCGAATATGAAATATGGACAATTGATTATGGACTAGTCTGAATTGTTCTTATTCAATTGCCAAATATCCATCAAAAATCGTGCTCCAGAAAATGCACCAGTTCTTTATTATTTTTAAAATACTGGGAAGGCGTAGCCCCCAGGAAATGCTTGAATTCCTTGATAAAATGCGCCTGGTCGAAGTAGCCACCCACACCAATGAGCAACTGCCAGTCTGCCTTTTCCTGATGCGCCAAAAGATTGCACACGTGCCCGATACGTCGAATGCGAATGTAATATTTCGGGCTGATGCCGACTTTGTTAAAAAATTTACGCTCAAATTGCCGCCGACTCATAAAAACCTGCCGCAATAACTCGTCCACTTCGACTGCACCGTTTTGATCTAAAATCAAATTTGCAGCAAAATCAATCCCGTCAAAATCACTCGCCTTTTCCCGATGCAATTGCAGCAACCAGTTTTCCAATATTTTCAGGCGCATAAGTCGGCTTTTCGCTTCAATGATCTGCTCGCCCAATTCGACAGCCGATTTCCCCAGTACCGTTTCCAGGTTAAGCCGCTCCTCGGTGAGTTCAAACATTGGCAAATCAAAGAAAGTCGCCAGCGCTGCGGGTTTAAACACCACGCCCACCATGCCGATCGTGCCGGACAAAGACAATTCGTAGCGCCCCGTTGCCTGCCCGGTGATGAAGAAAGAGGGCGTCTTTAAATGCGTATGTTGTTGATTAGAAACGGTATAGGTATTACCATAATTGAACACAATAGAAGCAAAGCTGCTGGGGGGCGATTCAAACGTACAGGATTCAAATACTTTGCCTTCCCAAATGTAGAAACATTCTACAAAGGGCTTTAGCAAGGGATGGGGTATGAATTTTTGATAAAACAAGGGCTATTTTCATTAGTGAAAAAGTGCTCTAATTTCCTGATTATTAATGATAATGACAAATATTGTTGATACTTAAAATCCGTTCAGCTTCATTACCTTTTGCCGGTAGCAGGCAACAAAGCAAGCCGTAGAAGTATTTCGTAGCTTTTCCGTTTTAGTTTTCTTCAAAATTATCGGCTTTTCTGATGCCCGGCTGTAGAATGTTGGCAAACCAGCGACAGATTTGCAGAATTCGCCTTTCTACTTTGAAATGCAACTTTGTACTTCTAAATTCGTACTTTCAACTTTATAACCCTAACTGCCAACTTCGTACTATTAACTGTAAGAAACATGGACAACACTACGCTCATCAATCTGCAAACTGCCCTCCGCAACCTGCTTACCGAGAGCATCGGCGACGTAATTGCCGAAATCAAGAAGCATTTACCCGACTACTGCCCCAAATACAGCGCCCTGCTGCTGTTGGAAGGTCGCCTCAACGACGCGAACCTCCAACGCATCGAAGGGACCCTCAGCGACGAGGACCTTCAGCTCCGCTACAACCAGCTTCGCGCCGACCTGCTCCTGTTTATCAATGCCTTACAGGTCAATGACTTCGCCCTGCCGGTGGCAGGTGCGCCCAGTGCCAAAACCGGGAGCCTCTTGTACAAAATTCCGACGCAGATGACCTTACAAAAGGAAACCAAATGCGTAGTGCGCCTGGCGTACGACAAAGCGGTGGTCATTCGCAACATCGAACTGAGCAGCGACGTGCGTATCAAGCCTGTGCGCGTGGCGGAAGTCATGCAGGTTGAACTCATTGACCCTACCGAACCGCATCCTTTTGCGATTCGCCCCATTTCGGACGAGGAGCAGTTTCTGGAAACCGACGATTACACCGAATGGGTTTTTTACGTGGAGCCGCTGTTGGAAGGTACGTTTCCGCTGGTGCTGAAAATTTCCGTCGTTGAAATAATAATGGGCAAGGAACGCCTGCGCAACCTCACTTATGAAGAAAGCATTCAAATCACGGCTATGCCCGCCGAAGTGGCAGCGCCTAAATTCAAACCAACCGGCGTGACCCTCGATGCCAGTGTGCGCGAAACGGCTGGTGCCGTACCTGGCGCCGCGCCTGCGGGTGAGAGTGCACCACCTGCGCCGCCCCAAATCTTAGACGTAATCGAAGAAATCGTGCTACCCGAACCCGACGACATTGTACTACCTTCTCCCGCGCCGGTGATGCCCAGTGCGCCCACGCCTCAACGGTACCACGACCAGCAAGCCGAGCCGCCCCCGCCCTCGCGTCGGCGCAGCATTCTGCCTTTACTCGCCGCCGCTGCCAGTGTGTTGCTGGTGCTTACCGTGGCAATTTTTAGCCTCAATAACAACGCTGCCGAAAAGTATCCGGGATATGAAATCCTTCCCAATATACAAGACTCGACTGCGGTGTTTCCCGTGGATTCCATACAACAGGATTCTTTATAGCTATCAGTAGTCGGTGCATATTTTTAACAATAAGCAGGCTACAAACTTAAATGGCAGCAAGAAAAGCACATATTGCTCATCTACCCCGATGAATGGGGTAGCTACTATGCCTTATTTGCTAAAAAATATACTGCAACTGCCAAAAAATATCCTGTAGCTGTCGTCCGCAATGTTGCAGACGGCAACTTCATCGTTGCAGACGGCGGCTGCAACGTTGCAGTTACCAACTTCATTGCAACATCTGGCAACTTCATGCATGAACTTGCCAGCTTCTGCATATTATTTGCCGTCTGCAACATATCAGTTGGCGGCTGCAGCATATTATTCCCCTTCTGCAACATATCAGATGGCAGCTACGGCATATCAGTTGGCTTCTGCGGCTTATTTTTTGGTTGCTACAAGGCTGTAGTTGACGTCTGCGACATATCAGATGGCAGCCACGGCATATCAGTTGGCTTCTGCGGCTTATCTTTTGGCTGCTGCAAGATGGTAGTTGACGCCTGCGGCGTTGCACTCGGCAGCCACGGCATATCAGTTGGCAGTTAACCCCTTGCGGCCGACTCTTTCGTTAAATAAATGTGCATTTTCCAGGTCTAGAAGGATAATTCAATCCGGCTCGGCGGTAAAAATCACATTCGGAATGCTTGCTACGGTTCAGCAGTTGCCAGCCGAAAGAAGCGTGTGGTTTTCCAGCGAATACCGTGTCTTTTTTTAATGCCCGGCATTCTATTATAAACCCTTTTAACCATGATTATCAAGATGTTCCCCGTTTGGTTGGCGTTATTGAGCCTCCCGCTGAAAGGTTTGGCGCAAGCACCTTTCGATACCCTGTTTCCGATTCGCACCGCGCAAGTGTATTTTGATTTTGGTAAAGCCGACATCCGCGCCGATGCAGCTGCCACCCTCCGCCAATTGGTGAAGGAATTACCGGATAGTTTTAAAATTGCCGTGCGCATTACTGCCCACACCGACGCAGTGGGCAATCCCGACGCCAATCTGAGATTATCCGAAGCCCGCGCCAACGCCGTGCGCACCGCACTCGGGCAATTGGGCGTTGCGGACAGCATCTTCACCGCCAAAGCCCTCGGCGAAACCCATCCCATTGCCAGCAACAGCACCGATGAAGGCAAACAATTAAACCGGAGGGCGACCGTGGAGGTGGTACGTCCCTTGAAAATGATTACATACCGAAGTAAAGTTGTAGATTTCTTGACAGGAAAAGGAATTAAGAGTGACGTCATTATTCACAATAGAATTTTCAGAGATACCATTCAAACTGATGAAGACGGCAATTATACGGCTGCTGTACCGGCAGGTGAAATATTTGGCATTGACGTGTACGCCTGGGATTATTTTTACGAAACCCGAACGCTAAGGGGCACGATATCGGAAATTAATAAAATCAACACCCTCCAACTTAAGCCGGTGCGGGTAGGGGCTAAGGTGGCGATTCAAAATTTGTATTTCGTGGGTAATCAGGATACGTTATTGGCTATTTCCGAACCAGAATTGCCCAAAGTGCTGAAATTCATGCAGTATAATTCACACATTTCCATCGAGATAGGCGGACATATCAATCGTCCGAATGAGCCACCGGTGAGCGAAGACTCCTGGAATTATGATCTTTCCGTGCGACGCGCAAAACGAGTGTACAACTATTTGATAGAAAACGGCATCAGCGCGGATCGCCTTTCTTACAAGGGCTATGGCAATTGGGAAATGCTGTATCCAAAAGCAAAGGATGCCTTCCAGCAAGCGCAAAACCGGCGGGTGGAGATCAAAGTGGTAGGGATGGGGGAGTAATCATTCAACTGCTGACAGCACTCCAAGTGCTGTCAGCAGTTATTGATACTACGACTGCTTCCGCACGCGCACCTGTGTGGTGGTATCCACACCACTGATGACTTCCACCTGGATGCCATCGGAGATGCCCAGTTGTACGGGTTTCTTTTCAAATTCGCGGTCGCCGGTTTTTACCTCCACGAAGGGCTTTTCTTTTTCAAAGATCACGTCGCGTTCCTTGATGGCAATCACCTTGCTGCGGCGGTCGAGGATGATGTCGGCGTTGGCGCTGTAGCCCGCACGGAGGAAGACTTCTTTCGTGGGCTTGATGGCAGCGCGCACCTGGAATTTCACAGTACCTTCTTCGGTTTCGCCTTTCGGAGCGATGTATTCGAGGTTCGCATCAAATTTTTTACCTTCAATGGCACCGACGGTGAGTTCCAGGGGCATGCCTTCGCGGAGTTTGCCGACGTCGGCTTCGTCCACCTTGCCTTCGAAAATGAGCGAATTCATATCCGCCACGATGGCAATGCTGGTACCTTCGTTGAAGTTGTTGCGCTCGATGACCGAAGTACCTTCCTTCACGGGCACGTCCAGCACCATGCCGTCAATAGTGGAGACGACCACGTTTGCCACTTGTTTGGAATTGCGGGAAGCGCCTTCGCGCAGGAGTTGCAGGTTGTTGATGGCAGCTTGCAATTCTTGTCGGGCAATATCCACATTGGCTTCGAGCGACTTGATGCTGTTGGTGGAAACGATTTGGGCATTTTCAAACTCCGCCTTGCGCAGCCCTAAATCTACCTTGAAGCGATTGTATTCCTGTTCGGAAATAACACCTTCTTCAAACAAGCCACGCTGGCGTTCCTCTTCGCGTTTGGCATTTTCGTAATTGACCCGGGCACTTTCGACGTCTAAGTTTTTCTTATTCACCTCGCGTTGGCGCTGCAATTCGCGCTGGGCATCCTGGAGGCGGATTTTAGCCAGTTCGACATTGGATTGTGCGGAATTGATGTTTACTTCGCTGGGAATCAACTGGATTTTGGCAATGGGCTGCCCTTTTTTTACCATATTACCCGCTTCGACATACAATTCCTGCACGACGCCAGACACCTGCGGCTTAATCTGTACTTCCAGCCGGGGCTTGATGGAGCCGGTCGCTACTGTTTTTTTTATAATGTCAGTAATGACGGGCTTCTCCGTTGCAAAATTTTCGGGCGTTTTCTTACTTTGATTAAAAAAGTAAATACCCAAACCAATCGTTGCGATTAGTAAAAATGCGCCTAAACCGTACAAACAACCTTTATTCATCCTTTTAGACTTTAGATATTAGACTATAGACTTTAGAAAATTCATCAATCGTAAATCGTCCTTCGTAAATCAAATTACTCATCCTTTAAAGCCACCACCGGATTCACCCGCGCTGCCTGCA
>JBKBWT010000126.1:10025-16269 GCA_046314415.1 Saprospiraceae bacterium | reverse complement strand
AGTGCAGCCTGAAGCTGGATCGGCATTTGCCTACGGTTTTTTACAATGGACAGAATCTCAGTTACTTAGATGCCATTATTCCGCGCATTGGAGCCTCGGTCACCCCGCATGGTGCATCGGTCATCAGCCAATTTGAGCTGATGAATATTTATTCTTCCACCGGCTCGGAGGCATTGCTGCAAGCGCGGGACAAACTGCGCTGTATGCAACGACTTGCCAGTTATGGCATTGATACACCGCGTACGGTTTTTGTCGGGGAAGGTCAAGACCTGGGCGAACTGGTAGATGCCATCGGTGGATTTCCGGTGGTCATCAAACTCCTGGAAAGCACGCATGGTGTCGGGGTTTTATTGGCACACAATATGCTGCAAGCTTCTTCTATTCTGGAGGCTTTCCAAAAACTGGGCGAACGCGTCATTTTGCAGGAATTCATCGCCGAAGCCGAAGGTGCCGACATTCGGGTAGTCGTCATCAATGGTGAAGTAGTGGCTTGCATGCGGCGTCAGGCAAAAGAGGGCGAATTTCGTTCCAATCTCCATCGGGGCGCCAGCGCCGTGCCGGTTGAACTCAGCTGGGAAGAAAAAGAAGTGTCGAAGAAAGTAGCGCGGGTAATGGGCATGGAAGTTGCGGGCATCGATATTTTGCGTTCGCATCGCGGTCCGCTCATTATGGAAGTCAATGCTTCTCCAGGTTTAGAAGGCATTGAAACCACCACTGGCATTGATGTAGCAGGCGCTTTTTTCGATTTGGTTGAAAATCGTATTGAAGAACTGAAACTGCAACGCGTGTAATTAAGTAAGAAGTACAAAGTACGAAGCATGCAAATGCCCCAAAACGCGTACTTTGTACTTCAAACTTTGTACCTTCAATGGCTATTCCTCCTTTAATTATCAATGGTATTAAGATTAAACCAGGCAATTCAGAAGTGATAAAATTGCCGGTGGGGCGATTGCCATCTGGTAATCAAATCCTGATTCGTGCCCATGTTTTTCATAGCAAACGCAAGGGGCCGGTTGTATTGGTATTGGGGGGTATCCACGGTGACGAGATCAACGGCATGGAAATTGTGCGCCGGGCCGTAAAAGATGACTTATTCCTGGATTTGGAAAAAGGTAGTGTTATTGCGATTCCGGTGCTGAATGTGTACGGGTTTATCAACTTTTCGCGGGATGTAAGTGATGGCAAAGATGTAAATCGCAGTTTTCCGGGCAGGAACAATGGCTCTCTGGCATCGCGTATTGCTAATACCTTGACACACAAGATTTTACCACACATTGATTTTGGGGTGGATTTCCATACCGGCGGTAAAAATTTATATAATTTCCCACAAATTCGCTTCTCACCCACCGACCAACGCAGCATTGAACTGGCGAAGGCTTTTGGTGCACCTTATCTCGTCGCTTCTCCGCCCATCAGCAAATCCTTGCGCAAAGCCGCGCTGAATGAGGGCAAATCCATCATTGTATATGAAGGGGGCGAAACCTTGCGTTTCGACGGACTCTCCGTACAAAAAGCCATTAATGGCATCAAAAGATTGCTACATGCGCATGGCATGCTCTCGGAAAGCCCCGCGGAAGAGGTTGAAAGTCAATTTTTTATGCATTCTTCCTGGATGCGTTCGCCCAAAGCCGGGCTATTTCATTGGTACAAATGTGCAGGTCATAAAATTCGCAAAGGCGAGCCTATCGGCGTCATTAATGATCCTTTTGGTTTGGAGGAATTCACGTTATACGCGCCGCGTCAGGGTTGTATCATAGGACATAATAATACCCCGGTTGTGAATCAGGGTGACCCTTTATTTCATATTGCTTACTAAGTTAAATTAAATAATTGTTAATGCATAATTAATTAATTATCAGCTTGCTGGGAATAAGTACATTTTTGTTTTATAATTTTAAATAATATTATATAAGTGCTTGATATTTATATTTCAACTAAATAAAAAATAACGCCGGCTAAATAAACCTCGGCGTTATCAGAAACAGGCTAAAATTAACATTAACAAACTTCCGTTCCCCTGTGTAAAGGGTTTTGTTCATTTGTATGAGCTACACTAAAAATATTTCAAAATTCATGCCAATTCGCAGCCTTCCAGCGTTAAAATTGAATATTTGATGTTTTATTATTATTTTTATAAAACGGTGCCAACATTAATTTGCTTATTGGCATAATTTATACATATCATATTAATAAAATGGCGCATCCAAGATACATTCGCTGGCTCTACGAGGAATTGCCTGATCTGGTATCCAGGGGTATCATCAATCAGGAACAGGCTACCCATATCCGGGCACATTATGGCGGGGTTGAAGCCAAACCCGCTATCAATATTGGCTTTCTGGTGGCAAGCATTCTTGGCGCTTTGCTGGTAGGCAGCGGTATTATTTTAATTTTTGCGTACAATTGGGAAGACCTTTCGCACACCGCACGCACTATTTTGAGTTTTGCGCCGGTGATCTCCGCTCAAATTTTGTTTGGTTATGCTTATTTTTATCGCCACGGCGATCTCGCCTGGACGGAGGGCACTTCGGCATTTCTCATGCTCATGCTGGCTGCCAGTATCGCGCTTGTAAGTCAAACGTATCATATCTGGGGCGAACCCGAAACCTTCCTTTGGAATTGGCTCCTGCTAAGCGTGCCCTTGATTTATTTACTGAATTCGAGTTTGGTTAGCATTATTTACCTCATTGGTATAACTTCGTGGACCATGCAGGTGCGTGGGTCGGATTCGGTCTGGTATTGGTTTTTACTTGCCCTGGTCATCCCGCATTTTATTTATAATTGGCGACGCAAGATACAAATCGTGCGCCGCTACGCTTTAGGCTGGGCGCTGGCACTCACGTTTATTTTCGGGTGGTTTGGCACCATTGAAACACACTTAGCAGAATTTTCCTTACTGGGTACAATGCTGATAATCAGCGGATTTTACGCGTTGGGCAGAATCATTTATCCCAATCGCACCCAATCTTTTATTACTCGTCCGTTTCAAACCTTTGCCGTTATCACCGGATTTATTTATTTACTTATTCTGACTTATGACGATATAAAAGTGCCTGATTTTGAACCCGATTCATTGATTCTGGGACATTATTACGCTTATTGGGCTGGCATTACTAATATTGTTATTTTAATATTAATAATTGGCGCTTATATTTACTTATTATTACATCATTTTCAAAAACGCAATATTGTAGATCATTTTGCTACGCTGTTGCCCTTTTTTGGTTTTTTAGTTATAATTATCCATCGCCTTGATAATCAGGAATTTGGCATTTTATTAGCCAATGTTTATTTACTCGCCTGGGGTATTTTTTACCTCATCAACGGCATTCAGGAGCGACGTATGCCCTGGGTCAATATTGGTATGTTTTTTATTCTGGCGTTGGTGACGGTTCGTTTTTTTGATACCAATTGGAGTCCATTAGTAAAAGGCGTTATATTTATACTGTTGGGTATAGGCTTTTTAGCATCAAATATTATTTTGTCCAGACGTTTAAAACTGAAGTCATCTTAGCGTATTGAAAATGCAGCACACCATCCGATCTTTAGAACTTGCTGATATAGAATGTATTCCGTCGTTTCAACCCAAAGATTGGGGCGATGTAGCCACCCGCTTCCGCGAACATTTTGGACAATCGTATTTTAAACCTATTAAAGCACTGAAAGACAATGAATTAGTGGGCATCGGACAATTGATTTTGTTTGAAGCATCAGCGTGGTTGGGCAATATCATTGTAAAAGAAAGCCATTGGCATCAGGGTATTGGTAAAAGTATTACATTGCACTTAATGGAAATGGCTAAAGATTATAATAAAAGCGACCTTTATTTACTGGCAACTACACAAGGGCAACCACTCTACACAAAGCTGGGCTTTCAAACCTGCGGTACCCACCATTTTTATAAACAGGAGCAGCCTATTGTAAACTCGTCTCGTCCTCACCCTGCCATTCGTCGGGCAGAGCCACAGGATTTTGCAGCCATGTTACAATTGGATGAGCAAGCCTCCGGTGAGAAGCGCGGCGCATTATTGCAGCGTTATTTAACGGGTGGTTGGGTGTTTCTGGCTGAAAATCAAGCAAGTATAGAAGGATTTTATCTGCCGGGCTTAGGAGAGGGACTGATCGTAGCCACGAATGCAAGCGCCGGTATTGCCTTATTGGAATGTCGCAATCAACCCAACGTTGTTATACCAAGTGATAATATTATGGTTTCAAAATATTTACAAACACAAAGTTATCAATGCTTTAGAACGGCTTCCTTGATGTATAAGGGCAAAAATAAAACCTGGCAGCCCCAACTGATTTACAGTAGAATTGGGGGCTACGCAGGTTAAATTTTTTTAATTTTATATACTATATAATATATGGTAATTCCGGTATATTATACAATTATTAACTACCGATTTCCGCCTAACACATTGAAACTCAAGCCCAAGAAGTAGCCCATTTCATAAACATTTTTAGTGGGCACATTATTCACTGAAGATAAAAAAACACTGCCTTCGGTCAATCCCTGCGCGAGGCGCTGCACGCGTGTACCCATCAAACCAGTGTTAATCACCAGCCGATCGGAACGCCCGATAATCAAGCTTGGACCGAGGAAAAAAGAAGCCGACTGCGCTGAGTCGCCGGTGATCGGCAAACCGATGCCAAAGTTGCCTCCCAAGGAAACCGTGCCTTTGCTCTGCCCGTAGAAATGGAAAAATGAAGCGACAAAAGGTAAAAAACTGTCTTGGTCTTCCGCACGAATGGTATTATCCTGCACAAAATAGGTCTTCGGACGATCGAAAACCTGCCCAAAAGCCAAGCCAATACTTGCATTAACCTTAAAGCTGCTGGCTACCGGTACCTGTAAGGGCGCTAGTTGTAAGGTAGGCGCTTTGTTGGCAATACCGGAGTCGTTGGGTACCAGCCGGATATCAAACACCAGATTGTCGCCTTCTGCCAGCGCCCGATAATTCTTGGTAAAACTATTGCCCTGCAAAGCTTCATATTCGCGCCATAGCGCCGCCAATTTCAGCACATCCACATCGGGAATCTGAGTAACCAGTTGTAAAATCTTGTTTTCCAGCGATTCAATGTCAGACTCTTCCTGCGAAATCTGATCATACGATTGCACTGCTGGTTGCACATATTGCGAACTAATCAGCAAATTATCGGGAAAATCTTCCGCCAATGACTCTTTCAGCGCATTGAGCCGGGCTTTTTCTTCGCGGTAATCATCATGTTTTTCTTTCACATCTTCGAGCACAGCAACCAGTTGAGCCCGGGTATTTCCTTTTTTTAACAAAGAATCAAGATTCAATTTTATATCGCCTTCATTGCTGATATTTAATGCCTTACACATGTAGTCTTTGGTCATGCGTTTAATTTGGTCGGGCTTCAAAGCAGGATCATATTTAATATTTTCAATTTCCTGCAAAATAAAAGCATTCACCTGATGCGACTCCACGAGCGCCTGCACGTCTTTGCGTTTATCATTCACACTGGTGCTGATGGTTTGCAATTTTACCAGGCTTTTATTAAAATTTTCTACCGTCTGAGTCAATTGCTGAAACTGGGTTCGGCTAATGCCCAAAGCCGCGTCGAACGAAGTCGGTCCTGAACCTCGATCCTGCGAACCACTGCCCGTATTTAAACCTGCCACATTGGATCCGCCGGTAAGGGAAAAAAGCCCTGCCGAATTTTGCCCCAACGCCGGAAACAAAGCACTCAACGAACTCGGCGACGCATTGGCGGGCAGGCGAATTTCGCGGTTTTCCTGCTGAACCACGACATCATATAAGTAATTGTTATAATTTTCAACGTGTAATATTACATTGGCACCGCGCCGCACATAAGGACGCAGTACTTCCTGGCTATCAACAACATAGCGAGGCGTTTGCGTTTGCAGATCATAATAAATATGTAAATCCTGCGCGAAGATGCAATGGTGCAGCAGCCAAAATGTAGCGAAAAGGGTTAAGCGTTTCATGAAAGCGGTTGGTTTTCGGTTTTTAAAATTTAAATCATACAAATGTAAGACTTTTTCCGATTCTCACATTGCATGATACGGTTTTCAAAGTATTGAGTTTCAATTGTTTTGAAAAAAATGAATGATCAGGTAAAAACCGCTTCATAACGCATGCCTTCCGCGTCAGGACCAAGAGGCACAAGGAAGATATAAAGTTCGCCAATATTTGGATGCAAAACGGCAAAAGTACCTTGCTGATAATATTCATTTTTTTGAGCCGTACGAAATTCG
>JBKBWT010000126.1:0-10015 GCA_046314415.1 Saprospiraceae bacterium | reverse complement strand
GAGGGTAAATGGCTGGCGGTATTTATCAGATTCGCTACCCCAGGCAGTCACTGCAATCAAAGTGGCAGGCAAGGTCACTTCAGGCGTAAAATGAATTGGAAAGGATTGATTTAAATAGGGTTGAAAATCAGCAATGGTTAATTTTTCTAACATGGATTTTCCAATTAGTTATTTGATAAGTTTTGAAGTAAAATTTGCTTAAGTTATTTAATCCTTTGTTAATATTAAAGCCCAGTGGATATTGGTGCAGGCGTCCATTCCATTAGATAATAAACACCATTGCGCAATTCAATTGCTTGAAAACCAAGGCGTTGGTAAAGATTTAATGCCCGATTATTAAACTCTACGTGAATACTTACTTTACAATGCTTAGCAGCGGCTTCTTCAAAAATATCCTGTAAAATATTGGTTCCAATTCCCTGGCCTCGGAAAGCTGGTAATAAAGCAATATCTACAATGCGAATATCATTAGAATAACGGTTGAGGTATAAACGCCCGGCTACCTGATTATTCATTTCTATAATATTGAAGTCGGGCGCTGAATATACCTCATGATAATATTGATGTTGGGCATTGAATTGCTGGGTCAGGAAAGCGGTTTTGTCTGCGTCCGTCCAATAAGGTACTAATGCAACTTCTTCCGCCCGCGTACTGGCATAAATGTCATACAATACGGGCAGGTCAGCAGCCGTGATGGGTCGCAATCGTCCTTTTAAACGGGTCAAACGCTTCATGTATTCCCTGCTTTGAAAGCTTTCCTTATTGACGCGGAGGGAAAATCCCTTGCATCGCAATACAAAAATTAAGCGTGAGGTAAGGCTGCATATTATTATGCGGCAATGAACCACCAGCAGGGGTTAAGCTATTAAATGCCATTTGCACAACGGGAGAAGAGCTGGTATTATAAATATTAGGACCCTGGCTCGTTGCTAAAACCGTATTCTGCGGTGTCGAAGTTTCACCATCAAAACCGGAAGCACGTGCAAAGTGGCTATGCAATGGCATTTCAGTTTGAATTAACGTGACACTTTCCGAACCACCTATTTCGCCTATAAAGCGTTGGGAAAGCCCCTGCCCTTGTCCGGGCTGCATAGGTGCATTGCCTTGCATATCGGGCAATGCAAAAGTGCTTTTACCATCGCCGCCATAAATGGTGCCTAGTAAAGAAAACAAGGCAGTATTTTGCGAAATCGGCAGTAACTGCCCATTGCAGAATGCCCAGCCGGTGGGTGGAAAATTAAATGGAAAGATGCGTATTTCGGCTAAAAATTGATCTGACATGAGAACTGGATTTTGGATATTAGTTATCTTGTTTTAAATGCGGATAGATTTTCATTATAAATGAATCTACCAATATAATATGTTTTTTCACAATGCCTATCCTTTTAAGTCTGAGACGGGTAGATGCCAAATAGAGATATAATAAAGTTAATACACAGAAAAGGCTGCGTATTTTCATGCGGCTGGCTACCTCCCGCCGGGGATATCGTATTGGCATTCAAGCTGATGCCAGGTGTATCGTTGATATAAATATTGCTGGAAGACAAACGCGCCAGATAAGCATTGGTAGGTGAAGCGACATTACCCAGTTCCGCACTGGCAATCATTTGATGCGTATGAACCGGTATTTGTTGCGTACTCAGGGTTTCCTGTTCTGTACCTGCCATTTCTCCGATTTGATAAGTGGTGCCGTCAGGGCCTGTCCCGAAGTGAAGCGGAATACGGCTGGATAAATTAGGCAAGTTAAAGGTTGCCTGCCCATCGCCGCCGTAGGTAGTGCCGATGAGTGTAAATAATGCTTCATTTTCAGAAATGGGTAATGACTGACCTTGGCAAAGCTCCCAGCCTGCAGGGGCAAAATTACCGGCAAACATTCTTATTTCGCCAATATAGGGTTGATCCATAATATCTTATTTTTTAGATGATAAAGGAAATCAGGTTTAGTTTTGGCTTGGGAAAATCCCTTGCAACGCGATACAGAAATTGAGTACCAGATAAGGCATCATGTTATTGTGAGGTTGACTCCCTCCGGTATTTGTGATAGATTCAGCTGATGCTGTCACCAAATTAGTAGGTGTAGTCTGATACGCATCGGCAGGCACACTTTGCCCAAGATAGGTACTGGTACTGGCTGCCGGTACTCCATTCGTACTCGTATTGACCGTATTGAAAAAGTGATTGTGAGCGGGCATTTGCTGAATGTTGATCGTTACAGCGGTTGACCCGGCTGCCTCTCCTAAGGTATGTCCATTTCCAAAGTGGATGGGGGTTCGGCCTCGCAGATTTGGTAAGCCAAAAGTGGTTTGACCATTACCACCGTAAGTCGTACCTAATAAGGAAAACAGCGCCTGATTTTGATTAATAGGCAGAACTTGCCCGTTACAAAACGCCCAGCCTTTGGGTGGAAAATTAAAACTCATGATTTTGATCTCTGAAAGAAAGGGTTCAGACATGATAATAGGATTTTAGTTTATAAAAATTAAGAAAAACACATCCATTATATAACCTCCTTGAAAAAGGTGTTATATGTTATTTAAGATAGCGCTCGTTTTTTCTATTCGTAAAATTGGCTTGGCAAAAGAAATTAAAATACTATGCCTGACAAGTAAGGCAGTAATGAGATATAAAACGGTCTTCCCATATCGCTTGACTGTCTTGGGCAATTTGCATGTAAACGCTAACGCCGCTTGGCGCTACTTTCGGTACTACGCGTACTAACCCTTTTAAGGTTGGGTAATCGCCAGGAAATAATAAGTAATTTTGTTTATTTGTTGCTATTGGCAATAAGTAATCTGCGATGGTTTCATCCGTGTATTCTGATGCCAAAGCGTCACAAGCATAAGCAATAGCTTCCAATTGGAATACGGATAAACTCGTTAAATGTTTCCATTTTCCATCTGCTTGTTTTGCCCATATAGGAAGGGCGACTTCTTTTAAATCAATCACACTGTGCCATTTCTCCAGCACAACAAAAGCGTAAGTATTGTTATAGAAATAAAAACTTGTATGCTGTTGAGAAAAACCTTTCCAGATACCTTGTTTTAATAATATTGATAAGGACTGAGACAATTGCGCATCTACTTGCATCCAGCCAGCTATTTCATTTATACCACAATTGTATATAAATTTATTCAGCCAGGTGAGCCATTGCTCAGCAGGTCGAATAGTTTGCCCGATGCCTGGCGTATAACAAAATCCTAAAGCACCTAAAGCGGTCGTCTGTACAAATGCTCTTCTTTTCATTCGATCAATGTCTAAACCATTTGAAAAATGCCGGGGGTAAATAGCTCTTGGATCAGTCAGTAAAAAAGGACTGTTTTCGGGAATTTGGGGAGCAAAGCTGAAGATGTATGAGCAAAAATATAAAAAATTCTCTTGATAGGATAAATTTATAAAAAAATTCTACTTTATCTATATATTTGTGTCTATATTCTGGTATAGTTTTGCCTTTCTTTTATCGTAGATCATTTAAAACGTGCTTTCGCCGCCATAATGGGGAAGGAATGACTGATCGGTTGTCCAAAATTGGATCAGTATGTTTGCTAAAATAATTTGCCCCCTTAAACTGATTAAGGATTCAGATTATATATATGTGAGGCACTCCATAGTGCCGTATATTTGAGCTATAACAAATTACGACCATGAAAATGCATCCCAACCTTTTTTCCCTGGGAATGATCGGCTTTTATATGCTGGCGTCCACGCTACTGACGACTCCCGCTAAACATCATAACCCAAAATTTTCTAAAAATCCAGTTCAATCCCAAGCATTGATTGCTCCTGGTACCATCATTAACTGGAGCAATCCTTTAATGTTGATTAAAAATAAAGCAATATTCCCGCCTGCTCCGAAACAAGCCATTCACCCGGATTTTTGGAGTAATCCGGTGGAGGTGCTCGCAAAAGGCAACTTTCTATTTGCTCCAAACATCACCGCTACCAAATCGGATTTTCTATTTACCGATAATGGTGCTGTTGGTGCCACTCCTGGCGATGTAATCGAATATACAATTATAATTACCAACTCCGGGGCAATGGATGCAACAGGAGTGAGTTTTACCGACCAGATTGATCCTAATACCACCCTGGTGCCTGGCTCTGATAATGCCTCTCCACTCGCCCGGGATGACAGTTATAGCGCCATAGGCAACGTTGGGATCAACGTCAACACGATTGTCGGCGGTTTGCTAGGTAATGATGAAGACCCCGATGCAGATGCGCTGACGGTCACTGCTGTGAACACGGCGGGTACGCAGGGTACGGTAGCCTTCAATGGTGACGGTACTTTTACCTTCACACCCGCTGCGGGTTTTGAAGGTAATACGACCTTTACCTATACCATTAGTGATGGAACGGTAACAGACGTTGCCACCGTGACGATTTCGGTAAATGGTATGATCTGGTTCATCAATAATGCTTCAGTAGCTGGTACGGAAGATGGCAGATTGAATACGCCTTACAAAAGTATCGCAAACTTTCAGGCTGTCAATAACGGTACAGGCAGCAATCCGGCAGCAGGGGATGTTATTTTTATCCACCAGGGTTCTGGTAACTACACCGGACCGCTTACCCTGCTGAATACGCAAAAATTGATCGGAGAAGGCGCTTCGGCTACCTTGGCATCAATTACTGGGTTCACGGTTCCACCTTTTAGCAATCCTTTACCGACGACTACCCTGGCGAACAAACCAGTCATTACTGCCGCTGGTACCAATCATGCCATTACACTCGGACAAAATAACCTCATTCGAGGCTTGACCGTTGGCAATACGGCAGATGGCGCTAAAATTTTCGGTAATGACTTTGGCACAGCCACCATCGGCAATGTTACTACACCCGATGTTATGCTCAATGGTACTGGAAAAGCCCTTGATTTAACCACCGGTACGCTCGCTGCATATTTTGCTGAACTTACCTCCACCAGTAGCCCAACTGCCGGAGTAAACCTTACCACCGTAGGCGGTACGTTGTCTTCCCTCAGTACGACCGGTGGTATTAGCGGTTCTACCAATATCGGTTTTAGTGTAAATGGCAGTAATCCAACCATCACTTATGCCGCTCCAATCAGCAAAAGCGCAAGCGGAAAAGTGGTAGATATTAGAAATACGACTGGCAATACGATTAGTTTTACCAATACGGTTACTGCCACCGCTTCCAGTTCAGGTATCAACTTGAATGACGTTAATGGCAATGTTACCTTCTCGACTTTGAATCTTGGTACTTCCGTCACTAGACTTTCTGCTGGTCCAGCAATCAATATTGTAAATGGTACCGGAACTTATAATCTGGGGACAATAGCTGTCTTTACGAATGGTATAACGGCATTGAGTGCTTCCGGTGCAGATGGCACACTAAATATTACCACTGGAACTATTGATGCGACAAGCGGCACGGCTGTGAGCATTGATGGACCTGCTGGCTTAACAACGCTCGGTATTTCCCTGGAGAAAGTCAGCAGTACCAACGCAACCAATGGTATCTTCATTCAGGACACCAATGGCTCCTTTACCGTAACTGGTAACACTATGACGAATGCTAATGGTTCAGGTGGTGCGATTTCCGGTATCAGCCAGCGCGGTGTAAGTCTATCTAGTGCCACTGGTATCAGCCTGAGTAATATGACCATCAGTAACATGACCGGTGACGCTGGCGGGGCTGGTACATGTGATGCTACTACAAGTGTAGGATGTTTTGGAGCGGTTCACATGAATAATGTGACAACCGTATCCCTTACCAATGTGGATATTAGCACGAGCAACGAACAAGGCATTGTTGGCAATGAAGTAAGCGGGCTGACGATCACCAATAGTACGGTCGATAACATAGGGAACGGTATTGCCGGTGGTGATCCCAATGAATGCGCGGTTTACTTGCGGGATTTGAAAGGAACCTGTTCGATTACCAATTCTAATTTTACCAATGCCGACACCCGTCTTTTCCATTTGATTAACAGCAGTGAAACCTTAAACCTGACCATCAATAATTGCGATTTTACCGATTTAAAAACTGCCGGACAAGGCGAAGACGCCCTCGAAATGCAGTTTTTAAATGCTTGTAATACAACGCTTAGTATTACCAACAGTGAGTTTCGGCGCTACCGTACATACGGCATCCAGATTCAAACTTTAAATACCAGTACGACAACTGCAACTATTACCGATAACCAGGTATTGCAAGATGTCGGTGTCCCTGGTCAGGGAATTGAATTGACCGGCAGTGGTACTTCATCGGTCAACTACACGGTTAATAATAATACCGTTAATTATAGGAACGGTAATGGTATTGGCATTTTGACCATTGCCAATGCAACTTCCAATGGAAAAATTATCGGCAATACCATCACCGGACCAGGGGCCGACGTTACTGGTATCGGGATTCGGGTTGGTGCAGAAGATGACTCCGATGGAATTAACCTTATCCAGAATAACACCTTGAACAACGTTGGTTTCAACATTGGTATTCTTGCTTTTGCAACAAAAGTGGATGCAGGAGCTACTGGTAATGCGACGCTAAATACCACCATTGACAATAATAATGTCAATACAGTAGCCAATACGTCGGGTACGCCGATTGCCATAGAAGTACGCGCCGGTAGTGGTGTAGCAGGTGAAACCCCGGTCGTTTGTGCGAACGTCAAGAATAATGATGTTGTAGTAGCCGGTACTTTTTTTGCTTTCCGACCCAGAACTTCTACTGCTGGTGCCACGCTCAATTTAGCCGAAGCGCTGGGTACTGCCACTATTGCTAATTATTGGGCGACCAAAGGCAATACGCCTGGCGGCGGACCTTTTGCTACCGGGCAGGTAGGTACGCTCAATTTCGTGGCAGGTTCTTGTACTACACCACCTCCGTTGATGGAAAATCCGGTCGTGATGCTTAATCCTCCGGCAACAGACCCTAAACCAGTTGAAGCAGCGCCACTAGAAGTGGTGGAAACACCAGCACCTGCCGATACCGAGGTAATTACCGATACTAATGTACCCACCGCTTCGGCTAAAGCCGATAAAGGAGGCAATCCACCGGTTCAAAAGTCTTTGCTGTTTGGAGAAACGGTAACGATTAATGGCTCAGGCTCTGGTTTTACTTTAAAACCTGGCGAAAGCACGACGATTAAATTCCGGGTGACGATCAACGCCGCACCCCATATGAATGCCAATTGCCAAATTTCCAATCAAGGCATGGTGAGCGGCAATTTCACTACGGTGATGACCGATGATCCGGATACCGGTGCGCCTAATGACGCCACCCTCACACCCTTAGTGCCGCCGACTGCCAATTTCAGTGGTACGCCGCTTACCGGGTGTGTGCCTTTGCAAGTTTCCTTTACGGATGCTTCTACTTCAAATGGTGGTACGATTAACTCCTGGGCATGGGATATAGATAATGACGGTGATATAGATTATACTACTCAAAATCCAATGCACATTTACACCGCGCCCGGCATGTACATGGTCAAGCTTACGGTAACGGATAACCTTGGCTGTACAGACACCGAAATAAAAACGAATTATGTCAATGCAGCAGAGCCGGAAGTCAATATAGCGGTAGCGCCGACCCCGGTAGCGGAAAATAGTGGTACGGCAATGGTTTTCACCGTGACGCGCACGGGTAGCACCGACTGCGAACTGACAATTCCTTTCACCATTACCGGCACGGCAGTGGAGGGTACGGATTACCCCGATGTAGTACCTACTTCCTTTACCATTCCGGCGGGGATGACCACTGCTATGCTGTCCATCACCCCTACGAATGACAATATCGTTGAAGCAAACGAAACCATTATCATTACCCTCACCGATGGGTCCAATTATAGTGTGGGTGCAAATAATTCCGCAACAGGTACGATAACCAATGACGATCAGGCTGTCATTAGCATCGCCGCTACCACTCAAGCCGCCGAAGACGCTACCGATGGCTTGTTTACCATTACTAGCACAAAAGCATTTGATGCCGATGTCACCGTTAATTTTATGGTCACAGGAACAGCTAGTTCCGGCACGGATTACACCAGCATTGGTACTTCGGTCGTCTTGCCTGCGAATATGACCACTGTGACGATTCCGGTAGATGTATTGTTGGATGCTATTGTAGAAGCGGATGAAACCGTAATTGTCACCTTGACTTCTGTAAGCAATGCAGCGGGAAGTGTTGCAATGCCGATTAACAATAGTGCAACGGTCACCATTACCGACAACGATGCTGCCACGATTAGCTTTACAGCAGTTCCATCTCAGAATGAAGGGGATGTCGGTATGAGTGGTTTTAACTTCGACGTTACACTCGGCGCAGTGGTGGACGATGCCGTCACCGTTACTTTCGCTACGATGGACGGAACAGCTACGATTGCAGATTTGGACTACCAAACTAATACCAATACCATCACTTTCCCTGCCAATGGCGCAGGTCAAACGCAAACCATCACCATACAAGTCAATGGCGATACTGACTCCGAGCAAGATGAAACCTTCAAGGTAATGCTGAGCAATATCGTCGTAGGCACGGGTAGAGACGTCACTTTCGCTGGCGGCGGTGCAACGTTGTCCGGTACAGGTACCATTCTGAATGACGACCAACCACCCGTTATTATCAATGAAGTGGATGCCGACCAGATCGGTACTGATGCTGCTGAATTTATAGAGTTGTACGACGGCGGCACAGGCAACACACCTTTGGATGGCTTGGTATTAGTATTATACAATGGTGCTAATGACCAATCTTATGCAGCTTTTGATTTAGATGGATTTACTACTAATGCTACTGGCTATTTTATAATAGGGAATGCTGCTGTTCCGGGTGTGGATATTATCTTTGCTGGCAATACTTTACAAAATGGTCCAGATGCAGTCGCACTTTATGCTGCAAATGGAACGGATTTTCCAAATGGAACAGCAATTACTACCGGCAACCTGCTTGATGCGATCGTATATGACGCCAATACCGATCCTGACGACGCAGGGCTATTAGTATTACTCAATGCTGCTCAGCCTCAGGTAGATGAAGATGCAAATGGCAGCCCCACTTGTCATTCGATGCAGCGCATCCCGAATGGCAGCGGCGGCGCACGCAATACCAATGCTTATGTAGCCGTACCACCCACGCCAGACGCAGCCAATGCCGTACCGGAAGTAACCATCAGCGTCAGCGCTGATGTTACAGAAGATGGCGCGACCAACCTGACCTACACCATCACCCGCACGGGTAGCACTTGCAGCGCTTTGTCAGTGCCTTTCACGGTGACGGGCACAGCGGATGGTTCGGATTATACGATCAATGTAACGTCGCCAATCAATATTCCGGCAGGGATGAGCAGCGCAACGATCACCGTTGATCCAACTGCAGATGGCACCGTCGAGCCGAATGAAACCGTCATTATTACACTTACGGACGCTTCTGCTTCCAATGCTTATAACCTCGGTACACCCGCTGCTGCTACCGGCACCATTAACAATGATGATGCTACCACGGTTGTTTCTATCGTAAGAGCCGATCCAAACCCAACCAACGCCGCAAGCGTCGATTGGACGGTGACTTTCAGCAGCCCCATGACAGGTGTGAGTGCAAGCAATTTTACCTTAGTACCGGGCGGAAGTGTAGCTGGCGCTACTATCACCAATGTTATGGGCAGTGGTACCACCTGGACGGTCACAGCTTCCACCGGCACTGGCGATGGTACCTTAGGATTGAATATGACCAACTCAACCGGCGCAACCGACGCTGCGGGCAATGGTCCAACTAATCTTACTTTCGTTGGCGAAGTGTATGATATTGATAAAACCGCACCAACGGTAACGATTGACCAAGCAGCCGGACAAGTCGATCCGACCAACATGAGTCCGATTGTATTCACCGTACAATTCAGTGAAGCGGTGACGGATTTCGACGACGCTAGCGATATCACGCTGAGTGGAACCGCAGGTGCAACCACCGTCGTAATCATTCCCGTAGATGCAGATACTTACACCGTTCAAGTCAGTGGTATGACCTCTGACGGAACAGTCATCGCAACGGTCATTGC
>JBKBWT010000125.1:0-16399 GCA_046314415.1 Saprospiraceae bacterium | reverse complement strand
TCTAATATATCCAGCAGATAAATGCTACCCGCCGGAATCGCCAAGCCCAGCAGGAATGCCAGCATATACATCCGGCGTGGATCGGGCGAAACCCGTCCACCTACGGTAGGAGGATCTAAAATGCGCGAGTTGGTCGTTTGCGCAGCGATAGACAGCTCCGTCTCTTCACGTTTTTGTAATAAAAACAGAAATAGAGATTCTTTAATTTGTTGCTGGCGCATGATCTGAAGTAACTCGCGTTGATTGCGCGGCACCTGACTAATCTGGCGTTCCAATGGTTTCAGGCGATCTTCCAGCGTTTTCTTGCGCGTTTGCAATTCCTGCCGCATGGCACGGATACTTTGCAGAATATTTCCTTTGAGGTAGTTAAGTTGTTCGTTGTAGCGATCTGCGGCGGGATTATCCAGGGTAGCAGTTTTTAAAATTTTATCCCGCTGATAAATTAACTCGTTGTATTTTTCAATCAAACCATCCAATACGCCCGACAGAATTTCCGAGCCCAGGGGTAAGGTTTTATACGGATTGCTTTTATCGCGAATTTCCTGTTCAATATTATTTAGCATCAACATGCGTAGCTCCAGGTCAACCAATTGGTTATCTGCTTCACCGGCTCTGCTTAAATAATCCTGGGCACGACTGTCAATTTCTACCGGCAAATCCCGGGTGCGTCGAAAACTTTCCACATCTTTTTCTACGCCGTATAATTCTTCGGTAATGAATTCCAGGCGTTTATCAATGAATGCCAGGGTTTTAGTACCGGCTTCACTTTTCTCATCCAACTCGTCGCCGTTGTATTCCGCAATCAGCACATTGATCACATCCACCGCTTTCGCCGGAACGGGGTCGTTCATGCTGAGGCTGATTACATTGCTAAATCCAACCTGCTGGGCGTTGAGTTTGCCGGCGTAGCCTCGCGCTACTGCCTCAGGGTCAGCAATTTGGATTCGGAAAATATTGCCTGGCGTTAATTCTATATCGCCATCGTGATCAACCGTGAAGGTCACATTGTCGAGCACAAAAGGCACGCCAAAGCGACAACTCACCGTATCTTTTTCGGAACGAAGCAGCATAAAATCATCCTGATCAATAATCCGCAGGCGCAAGGTTCGCCAGTAAGCCTGCTCCATTGGCTCCGCCTGGGTAAGGCGAATGTAGGAGGGTTTGTACTGCTCGCTGTCTTTTACCCTGCCTTCCAGAAAGTACGAGATGTGGATGTCCAGCGAATCTACGACCTGCCGCATCAAGCTACTCGACCGTAAAATCTGGGTTTCATCATCGGCATCAGCGCGACTACCTTCGTATCCCAATTCTTGTACCAGTGCTTCCTCCGAAAGCCGCGATTGTTGAGCCGTATTGATCAGCATCGTACCTTGTACGGAAAAGATACTGGTAGAATAACGCAAGCGGAGCCAAGTCAAAGACAAGGTAATCGCCAGCCCTAGCGCCAGCCAGTACCAATTGCGCAAGAACAAGAAAGCAAGCCGCAGAATATCGGAGGGACCCTGATTTTGCTCGCCGATACCATTATGGTTGAATGATTCTTTTTCCAAGGGAGACAATTCTAAATTAGCGGGATAAAGTTAAAATTAAAGTTAGCAAAGATAATCCTGCCGACGAATAAGAAATGATGCGCTGTACCAAATCAGCCGTCGTAGCGGTCTTTGCCCGCAGAGGCTCAACATAAAGCACATCATTTTGCTGTAAATAAAAATAAGGCGATACCAGAATACTATTGTCTTGCAAATTAAGCCGTTCTACGGTTCGTTTGCCTTCTATTTCTCTGATAACCAGGATATTGGTTCGATTGGCATACGGCGTGAGATCACCTGCCATCACCAAGGCTTCCAGCAGCGTAATGCGTCGGTTGGTGAGGCGCAGAATTCCGGGCGCATTCACTTCCCCAAATACCGTCACTTTGAAATTTAAAAAACGGATATTTACCACTGCGTCCTTCAAATAAGTTTTCAGCATATCCAGGATTTTAAACTTTGCTGCTTCCAGCGTAAGCCCTGCCACCTGGATGCGACCCAGCACCGGAAAATCTATAAAACCTTCTCTGTCAACAAAATAGCCGGAAAACAACTCCATTGCATTGCCGCCTACTCCTCCCTGCTGCATCATTACACCGGGATTGTTATTGGCATTTTGACCGGCATTCAGGTTGAAAGGTTCTGCCGCTTCTACATCATAACTATGTACGGTAATATGTAATAAATCTTCGGTTTGAATTTCCAGATTAATCAGATTGAGAATTTCTTCCGGTTTATTTAACGGCAACGCATCTCCCTGAAAATTAATGAGTTGTTTGTGCGTCACACAACTGGAGAGGGTAAAGACCAACATAAAAACCGCCCAGCGTAAAGTTGTTATTTTCCGTATCATGTACTAGCGGAGTTTAGTAAGATATTTTATAATGATTAACTACTTATTTTAATGTTTTGCGCTTACACTCGCCTCCATCAATTGCGCATTGGCAAATTCATATTTTGTTAAAATTTCTAATGTTTGGCGATCTTTCAGCGCTTCATGCAATAATTCAATATGCCGCTGGTGGTGCAGATCCGTTCCAATATAATCTATCATCTTGTTTTTCAGTAGCTTAAATGCAATTTCCTGCACCGGACGACCATAATGCCCAATTAATGATAAGGTATTGAGTTGAAATTCACAGCCGTATTCTTTCAGGCGATGGTATTCATTGAATTTACTTTTCAGAAATAAATACCGCTCCGGGTGCGCCAATATTGGCTTGTAGCCTTTGGTTTGCAATCTGAAAATATAATGAAATAAATTGGGCGGAGCCGTGACAAACGACATTTCCACCAGCACGCGATTATTGGGCAGCGTCAAAATCTCTTCATTATGAATGATGTTTTCAAAATGCTCATCCATATAATATTCGGCAGCTGCGCCGATTTCTACAGTAATCCCTGCGGCTTGTACGGCACTTTTCAATCGCTCCAAGCCTTCCAAAATTACGCCCCGCGTATTCGGATACAAGTCTGACATCACGTGTGGCGTCGCATAAAGTTGTTGATAACCAAGCTCTTGCAAACCCCGAATCAGTTGCAGCGCCGTTTCAATCGTATCCGCTCCGTCGTCAATACCCGGAATTAAATGCGCATGCATATCCAGTCCCAAGTGGGAAAAGTTATTTACTAAAGCCTCTTTTTTCTTAAAAAATGAAAACATGTGATTATGTGTGTTGGGTATTGCGTTTTTTGACCTAGTCGGTTTATATTCTTAAATTAAAGTCATTTATTACTTATTGTAATAAGCGCGGTACCATGTAATAAAATTTTCAATGCCCGACTTTACGGTAGTATTGGGTTTATAGCCTAAATTCTCTACTAAATCGCTTACATCCGCATAAGTAGCCGCCACATCGCCCAATTGAATGGGGAGTAATTCTTTTTCAGCGGTTTTACCCAGCGTTTGTTCAATGGCTTCAATAAAATCGAGCAATTTCACGGGGTTTTGATTGCCAATGTTATACACCTTATAAGGTGCTCGCGAGGTAGAAGGGTCAGGCGCAGCCGGGTTCCAATGAGGATTGCCCGTTGGGGGATGATCAATCACCCGCACCAAGCCTTCTACAATATCATCTACATACGTAAAATCACGGATCATATTGCCCTGATTGAACACCTGAATGGGCTTTCCTTCCAGAATGGCTTTGGTAAACAAGAACAACGCCATATCCGGGCGCCCCCAGGGACCATACACGGTGAAAAAACGCAACCCGGTCGTTGGCAAGCCAAACAGATGGCTGTACGTGTGCGCCATCAATTCATTACTTTTTTTACTCGCCGCGTATAAAGAAATGGGGTGATCCACATTATCCGCCGTGGAAAACGGCATTTTTTCGTTCAACCCATATACACTGGAGCTACTGGCATACGCCAGATGTTTTACACCATGATGCCTGCAAGCTTCTAGAATATTAGAGAATCCTACTATATTACTATCAATGTAAGCCCGTGGATTCACCAGACTGTAACGTACCCCCGCCTGTGCAGCGAGGTTACACACCGCATCGAATTTTTCTTGTGCAAATAATGTATCGAGCGCCTCGCGGTCTTCCAATGCGATTTTAGTAAAAGCGTAATTAGTGTGTTTATCACTGCAAATCAGCGTATTATACTCAATTTTTTCCTGTAGAAAACCGGCATAACGCAGGCGATCATATTTTAATTTTGTGTCATAATAATCATTGATTACATCCAACCCTACTACCTCGTCGCCCCGTGCTATCAGGCGATTTGCCAGATGGAACCCAATAAAGCCTGCCGTACCAGTGATCAGTATTTTCAATTGTCTTAGTGTTAGGGTGTTATAGTGTTTTGGTTCTTTCGTTAAGAGTAAACCTGGGTGTTGTTTTTAAACGGATGCTCGCTTAGGGGCAGTGCTGCCAGGGGATGATGATTTTCCGTTAATCCAATCGGCTTGGCTTCGCGGATTTGGTGCACAATGGCAATGGAATTCGCCGCATCAGTCAAGCCGAAGCCCTTGCCTTGCAGAATATGTTGATAGCTCAGGGTATGCAAATCGGTGAAACCTTCGCTGAATTCAATTTCCTCGCCATTCATCGTGAGCGAACGATAAGTGCTTCCACCTTTGATTTTAAGGGCTAAAGGCAGGGTATCCGCATTGATACTCAAAAACCAACGAATATTTGCTTTTTCTAATTCCAAGTAACCCGCCGCGCGGTCATGCGTATGCAGGTGCACTTTATTTTCTTGCACTGCCCCAAATATCCAGGTCAACATATCAAAAAAGTGAATGCCGATATTAGTTGCAATGCCGCCCGATTTGCTTACATCCCCTTTCCAACTGGTATAATACCAGTTACCACGCGATGTAATATACGTCAGGTCTATATCATGTTTTACATTCGTTGTTATATCATTTACTCTTTCTTTTAAGGCTTGAATCGCCGGATGTAAGCGCAATTGTAAAATGGTATAAATATTTTTACCGGTTTCATTTTCAATGGCTTGCAAGGCTTCCAAATTCCAGGGATTCAGCACCAGCGGTTTTTCACAAATCACATCCGCCCCCAGGCGCAAGCCAAAACGAATATGCGCATCATGTAAATAATTCGGCGAGCAAACACTCAAAAAATCCAGGGGTTTACCGCTTCTTTTCTGTTTTTCCAAATGGCGGTCGAAGCGTTCAAACTCGGTAAAAAAATCTGCTTCAGGAAAATAATTGTCTAGTACACCGACCGAATCATGGCGATCTAAAGCTGCAATCAATTGATTACCAGTTTCTTTGATGGCTCGCAGGTGTCGTGGTGCAACATAACCGGCAGCCCCAATAAGCGCAAAATTTTTCAAGTGTCTATTTTTTCTACTTTATGATCGTGCAAACGGTAGCGTTCACCATTACCGGAGCATACTGCCTCGCCATTTTCATCAAAGCGTAAGCGTTCCCCGTACTCACTCATCCAGCCAATCTGGCGTGCCGGACTGCCTACCATCAGCGCATAGGGCAGCACCTCCTTTGTTACTACCGCGCCTGCACCGATAAAGGCGTACGCGCCAATGTTGTAGCCGCACACGATGGTGGTATTTGCCCCAATTGTTACGCCTTTGCCCACTACGGTTCTCATGTACTCACCTTTGCGATTCACTGCGCTGCGTGGATTATAGACATTGGTAAATACCATCGAAGGTCCCAAGAACACATCGTCTTCACAAATGACGCCTTCGTAAATGGACACATTATTTTGTACTTTGACATTGTTGCCCAGCAGTACGCCATTCGCTACAAATACATTCTGACCTAAACTACAATTTTCGCCAATGACCGCCCCGGACATGATGTGGCAGAAGTGCCAGATTTTGGTGCCATTGCCAATGGTAGCGCCGTCGTCAACGATTGCAGTTTCGTGTGCATAGTAAGAAGATGGGAGGATGGGGTGATGGGAGGATGACTCATAGTCTATTTGAGGTTCTCCGACTCGTCCTTCTTGAGTGCTCCTCAGCGCATTTAACTGTCTCGCAATTGCTCCAATAGAGTCGTATAAGTTGTTGATATTTTCTAAAGGCAAATAATCAAGTTTTTGCGCAATTGTCAATTGGCAATGTACTTCCATCAAACTACTAAAGGCAACTTCTGTAAACCTGGCCTGCTCCTTGAAAGAATTGCGTGCACTTCCTTCGGCAAGATTAGAACTTACAGACACTGCAGCCCGACGGATTTGACTAGTCAGTCCAAATTGCTCCGACTTTGGAAAAGTAGCAGATATTTCATAAATACGCTGTACTAATTCCATGGCATCCTGCCAAACCCGCATTGTCTCAAAATAAAATTTATATCGCATTTTACTTCTAAATCTTATATTTTTTATCCTCCCATCCTCTTATCCTCCAAAATTCCCATGCTCCTCAAAAAATGGCTTCGCCGTTGAAAGGTCGCAACGACTTTCCAAATTCAAAAATCCCATTTTAGAAATATAAAGCATTCAAATATAATCTAGCCCGCTGTCAAACAGGCAATCCTTCGACTTTGTGAACGCGATTCGCGCCTCGCGATTTTACCAACCAAAACCACCGGAGCGCCTGGCATTTCCGGCTTTTTCGGGAGCACGTCGCCCTGTTTTGCGCAAGAGTGCCGGGTCAACCGTCATACGCAACGAATACCCTAGATTTTCCAACTCAATCACCAGGTTTTTCTCATTTTCTGCATTCACGAGCCAGCCTTTCAAGCCGGTGAGATTGCCACCAATGATTTCTACTTCATCGCCCATTTGGTAGCTGCCTTCCTGCACTTCTACTTCCTGCTTTTCGCCCACCACCCGCTTTATAATTTCAATTTCCGCTTCAGGAATGGCAATGAGGTCTTTGGCAATTTTTACAAAATGCACGACATCCGGCGTCTCCAGCACCGGCACGTATTGTGGTTTGGTAATTTTGGTGAAAATATAGCAGCTAATCAACGGAATTTCTACCTGCTTCACTTTGCGTTGATAGCGACGGGTGAAAGATTGCAAGGGCAAAAAAACTTCGATGCCCCGGTCATGCAATTGCTTCTGCACCAGCTTTTCGCGTTTGAATTTGGTGTAAACGGCAAACCAACGAGCTTCCGTGTCGTCCAATTGATTGATAAATTCCGACCGCTTGTCCGACTTTTTCTGATCCTGGTTTTTTACCTTTTTAGCCTCCATGCCGTCACAATTTTACAATCGCCAATAGATCATTCCGTTATCAGCCGGTTTGGGGTACAATCCTTTCAAGTCCACCAGAATCGAGCACTCGTTCATGACAGATTTGAAAAAATCCATTGTAAGTTCTTTATAATGATTGTGATTGACTGCAACGATTACCGCGTCGTAATCATTGGAAATGTTGTCAACTAGTGTGAGTTTGTATTCGTGTGCTACTTCGTTGGGCGATGCAAGCGGATCAGTGATGTGTACGTGGATGGAATAATCCATCAGTTCGCGTACCAAATCTGCCACTTTCGAGTTGCGAATATCGGCAACATTTTCTTTAAATGTGAATCCCATCACCAAAACTTTTGCCAGCTGCGGATTTTTTCCGCGCTGAATGAGCATTTGCACTACTTTTTTAGCGACAAAGGCTGGCATTCCATCATTGATGCGTCGCCCGCTGAGAATCACTTGTGGATCATACCCTATTTGTTTTGATTTGTGTACCAGGTAGTAAGGATCCACACCGATGCAATGTCCGCCGACCAGCCCTGGCGAAAATTTCAAAAAATTCCATTTGGTGCCGGCAGCTTCCAACACTTCTTTGGTGTCAATGCCCATGCGATCGAAAATGATCGACAACTCGTTCATCAATGAGATATTCAGGTCGCGCTGCGTATTTTCAATCACTTTGGCGGCTTCCGCTACGCGGATAGAACTCGCTTTATACGTACCCGCCTGAATAATTGCACCATAGGTTCGGGCAATTTCTTCGGCTGCTTCTTCGTCGCTGCCCGACACTACCTTCAATATTTTTTCTACCGTATGCTCTTTATCGCCTGGATTAATGCGTTCTGGCGAATACCCTAATTTGAAATCTTTACCTAATTTCAGCCCTGACAATTCCTCCAGGATTGGCAGACAATCTTCTTCCGTACAGCCCGGATACACGGTAGATTCGTAAATAACGTAATCGCCTTTTTTCAAAATTTTACCGACGGTACTGCTTGCACTAAGCACTGGCTTTAAGTCAGGATTGCGGTGCTCGTCAATAGGTGTGGGTACTGCCACGATGTGAAAATGTGCGCTACGCAAATCCTCTATATTAGCAGTAAACAAAATATCGGTATTTTCAAAAGCCTCTCGCTCCAATTCCCGCGAAGGGTCAATGCACTGTTTCATCATTTCCACCCGCTGCTCATTGATATCAAAGCCGACTACGCTAAATTTTCGGGCAAAGGCCAGGGCGAGCGGCAAACCAACGTAGCCGAGCCCGATAATTGATATTTTTTTATTTTTATCTACTAAATCTTGATACACAACTAATTTAATTTTTTGGGTTAAAGAAAGTAGCCGCAAAATTGTATGGGTCTATTGAAAAAACTCTACTACCGCACTACTGATATAGTCGAGCATTTCCTCGTCTAACTCAGTGTGCATGGGCAAAGAAATGACCGATTCACAAAGCATTTCTGTCACGGGCAGCGTGTCAAACTGATTTGCCATGCTATTTTTGAACGCTTCCTGTTGGTACAAAGGCACGGGGTAATAAATCATGGTTGGAATACCTTTGCTTTGCAGGTAAGCCTGGAGTTCGTCGCGCCGACCGTTTTTGACCAGCAGCGTATATTGATGGAAAACATGCGTAGAATTGGGTTGTCGTTTGGGAACTTGCAACTGAGCAACCTGCTGGAAGGCGTGGTCGTAATATGCCGCAGCCGCCTGTCGAGCCGCTGCATACTCGTCTAAGTGTTGGAGTTTTGCATTCAGAATAACTGCCTGAATGGCATCGAGCCGTGAATTAACCCCCACAACATCATGGTAGTAACGTTTGACCTGCCCATGATTGGCAATTTTGCGGCATTTATCCGCGAGTTCAGTATCATTGGTGTAAAGTGCACCGCCGTCGCCGTAAGCGCCGAGGTTTTTGGAAGGATAAAACGAGGTACAACCAATATGACCAATCGCACCGGTCTTTGCCACCGTACCGTCGCTAAAGGTATAATCGGCACCAATTGCCTGCGCGTTGTCTTCAATCACCCACAGATTGTGCGCTTTTGCCACTTTCATAATGGGTTCCATGTCACAGCTTTGCCCGAAAAGATTGACCGGTACAATGGCTTTGGTTCTGGGGGTAATGGCAGCCTCTATAATATCCGCTGTAATATTGAAAGTATCAGGATCAACATCCACCATTGCCGGGCGCAAACCTAATAAGGCAATTACTTCCGCCGTTGCTACATAGGTGAATGCCGGTACGATTACTTCGTCGCCTGGTTTAAGGTCGAGTGCCATCATGGCAATTTGTAAAGCATCGGTGCCATTGGCACAGGGAATCACGTGGTTGACGCGCAGGTATTTTTCCAGATTTTGTTGAAAAGCCGCCACTTTTGGTCCGCCGATAAAGGAAGTGGTTTCCAAAACATCCTGAATCCCTGCATCAATTTCGGTTTTCAACTTATGATACTGGGTCTTCAAGTCCACCATTTGGATTTGTAGCGTCTTTTCCATACGTTCTGGTTTAAAATGTCAACGTTTTTTGGTTGTAAGTACCTATTTATCTGCCGTTCTCTCTCATTCTCTTAGTCGCTCATTCTCCCCGTCTCGCCATCACTTTTTTCGCTATCGTCTCCCCGATTGCCAGGGAAGCCGTTGCCGCCGGAGAAGGAGCATTGCAAACATTGATCACATTACCGTCCTCAAATATTAAAAAATCGTCAATTACATTGCCTTCATTATCACAAGCCATAGCACGAACACCCGCACCACCGGGAAGCAAATCATTTGTTTGGATATCCGGCACCAGCTTTTGCAAAGCTCGCACAAAATGTTTTTTAAAATAGGAACGTCGCATTTCTTCCATTCCATCGCGCCAGTACTTTGCTGCCAATTTACGAAATCCCGGAAAAGCCAAGGTTTCTGCCAATTCTTTTCCATTAAAATCCCAGCGGCTGTAGCCTTCACGTTTGAACGCCAGCACGGCGTTGGGTCCTGCTTCGATGCCGCCGTGAATCATGCGGGTGAAATGTACGCCTAAAAACGGAAAATTCGGATTTGGCGTCGGATAAATCAAGTTGCGCACCAAATATTGTTTTTCGGGCTTGATGTTATAATACTCGCCCCGAAACGGCAAAATTTGAATTTGCCGATGCGCCGCCGTCAACGCCGCCACTTTATCTGAGTACAAACCGGCACAATTCACCACCAACCGCGTTTGAATTTCTTTTGAATCCGTAATAACGGTTATTTCTTGTTCGGATTGCCGAATTTGCTGCACTTTTGCACCAAAAAAAGCCTGTGCTCCGTGTAATTGTATGATTTCCAGATACTTCTCCGCTACTTGCCGATAATTGATAATACCCGCCTGCGGTACCCAAATTGCCTCCACACCACCTTTGGCATAAGGCTCAATTTCCAACAATTCCTCCCGCCTGATTTTACGGATGCCGCTCATGCCATTGGCAATACCACGCTGCAAAATTTCGTCCAGTTTGACTTGTTCGGCAGGATTCGTTGCCACAATCACTTTTCCGCAAATGTCGTGGGGAATGTCGTGCTGCCTGGCAAAATCCAACATGAGCCGGTAGCCACGCTGACAATGCACCGCCCGCGTGCCGCCCGGTTTGTAATAAATACCCGAATGAATCACGCCACTGTTGTGCCCTGTTTGGTGCCGAGCCACGCCCGTTTCCTTTTCTGCCACGCTAATTTTCAAATCCGGTTGCTGTTCCAGTAGTTGGTAAGCCGTTGCCAAACCAACAATTCCCGCTCCAATGATGGTTACATCGTAAGTCATCGTGAAAAAGTTCAAGCGTTCCAGTTCAAACCCAGTGAATACGGGTGCCAGCGGCGCACTGCCTTAGTCTTTCGACCAAAGCAATAGTGGCTTCGGCTCGTATTTGCTCCAATCTAAATTTCGGCATTCCGCTTCCGAATAAATCAGGTAGCGAATCTTGCGACTAATCAGCCCTTCCACTTTATCTACCAGATTCAATAAATAGGACTTATCTACATTGCCAATAAAAATCAAATCTATAATATTGCTATCCAATCCTTTAGAAAAATCGCCCACCAAGAACACCTTGTCCACATCGCCCAACCGATGCACTACATCTTCGACCACACGATCCAATCCTACATATTTGAGTAAAATATTATGTACTTCTTTGAACAGTGGATGACGGGTATTCGCTTGAAAGATTTTTTTATTACCCTCTACGCGCGACTCTAACATGCCGGCTTCTTCAAAGCGATTTAGCTCCAGCCGAATGGCATTGGAGGATTCGCCAAATTCGCTCTCCAGGCTGCGCAAATAGGCGGTTGCGTTGCTGTTCAGGAAGAATTTCAGCAACAGTTTAATACGCGTTTTTGAGGATATTAAAGTCTCTATCATTGAGTAACAAAATTACTCAAATATAAATCTTATCCAAGTATTAAGCGTGTTAAATTTTTAATCGGATTGCCCCACTGAGTATTCGGCTGAATTGATTTGACCATCGAAAAAATTGAAAGCTGCAATTACAGTTATAATAATTTCATTATCTTTCACTTATGAAATACCTGATCGAAGCGGATGTCATTGTTTTCTTAAAAAACCTTGTTGCAGCCCTGGAACCCTTTGCCCAGGCACAACAAGTGACCTTGCATTTCCGGTCAGAAGCCTCGCAGTTACTGCTTCGTTATCATCCAGAAGAAATCACCATTACACTGACCAGTTTACTTTGCCGCGTTCTCACTTTTACTCCGCAGCGCGAATCGGTGACACTGAGCGCTACGCTCGTGGATGCGGTGCATTCTTTTTACATTCGTTTGTTGTTGGAAAATACGGGCGCTGATCTGTCACGCATCGGCGAGATTACCAAAAGCTGTAAATTTCCAATTACGGTCGCATCGCTTGCTGAAAATGGCACCCGATATGAATTGCATTGGCAACTCGAACGCCAACCGGGTCATGTGCATGAAAATCTTTATCCGAATGCCAACATCCCCCCACAAATCCGAGGCTTTTATGCTGCCATTCGCAAGCGTTTGCAATCGCATTTTACCCATTTGGAAAACAAAATCAGCGCCATTGCTGCCAAAAATCCCCAGGATGCGGTTTTTCTGCAAAAAGTGAATGCCATTATTTTAGCCAATCTGGATCAGGAGGATTTTGACGCCAATCGCTTGAGCCGCTCGCTGGCAATGAGTCGCACGCAGCTTTTTCGGCGCTTAAAAGCATTGATTCAGGAATCGCCGGCTTATTACATTCGTTGTTTTCGTTTGCAAAAAGCCAAAGAAATGTTGGAAACCACTGATTTAACGGTGGGTGAAGTCGCCTTCAAAACCGGCTTTCAAAGTCAGAGCCATTTTACCCGAGTTTTCACCGAGCGCTACGGAGTGCGCCCTTCTGCCTTTCGCCGTTCAGAAAAACCGGAAAGTAACAAATAGACTAAAGCTTGCAACAATTAGGCTAACGTTTGCTAAATGAATGGGTGTATTTTTGTTCCGAAAGGAATGACTATGTCATAAAAACTAAATACCATGGAAAATTTGATGCAAAACAAAGAATTCGTTTTAGAATATTTCAATGCCATCAGCGGCGTAGAAAAAACAGCTGAACTGGTAGGCAAATATACCACCGATCAGGCGCTCATAGAGCACATTGCCTTTTTCGACAGCGTTTTCCCCAAGTATGAATTGTTTGCCGATGAAATCACCGCCGAGGGCAATCGCGTGATTGTGCGCGCCCGCATGACCGGCAAGCACGAAGGCGAACTGAATGGCATCCCACCCACTTACCGCTTCGTTGACTTCCCTTTCGCCATTGGCTATGAGATTGAAAATCAAAAGATTGTAAGTCATTGGCTTATTGCTGACCAGATGCACCTGCTCGAATTGCTCGGTATTGAAAAGGCAGCGGCGGAGTAAATCGAAGTACGAAGTCGGAAGTACAAAATCTAACCACTTAAAATTATTTTAATATGAAAAGTATCATTTTATCCATTGCCTTGCTGGCGATGGGGCAGCTTACCTTTGCACAAAACGCTGAGGAAGAAGCCATTAAGAATATCATTATCAAAGAAACCCTGAGTTTTTATTACTGCGATGCCGCCGCCTGGGAAAGCACCATGCTGCCGGTGGACCATCATACCTGGACGGTTACAACTTTTAATGACCCTGGCAGCGCAGCCACCGGACAAGGCTTGAGTTTCATCAATAACATGAAAAACTATCTGAATAGCGGTAATTGTAAGAAATCCGAACCCAAAATAAAATACAGCGATTGGAACATCCAAATACGCGGCAACGTAGCCTGGGCAGCCTACAAAGAGCGCACTACCATGCCCGACGACACCGAAATAGACGCTTACACAATGAAAATTCTGGAAAAACAAGATGGTGTTTGGAAAATAAGCGCCACGAGTTCCGTGTGGGACTTTAATCATGCCAGCAAACCCTGGAATCCGAAGGAAGGCATGAAGGCAAAAAATTAAAACTTCTGAGCATTGCTTAGTCGCTGATACCAACTTTAGGTTTCAGCGGCTTTTCTTTTTAACAAACTGCTTCCATTTTTTAACAATTAATTACTCAACAATTTCTGTTGTTATATATATTGTTTATCTTACAGCCACTGAATTACTGGTAAGACAAACACTATCTACCCCGTACCTTGACATGAACAACACGATTGCTGTATGAATTGACCTAACGACCCTGGTTCTCCGACAACGCTGTTCCGCACCTTTGTTATTTTCAACGATTTGCATCTTGATTCAAATTTCTCACCGAACTCACACTCATAGTATTTACAAGCTATTTATTCCTTCATTTTGTAAAATCCAATAATATGAAAAACATAACATTATTATTTGTGACACTTT
Organism: Saprospiraceae bacterium; assembly: GCA_046314415.1. Taxonomy (GTDB): domain Bacteria; phylum Bacteroidota; class Bacteroidia; order Chitinophagales; family Saprospiraceae; genus JADJNW01. Next base: position 2,380 of record JBKBWT010000125.1, on the reverse strand, counting down.
TATTGTGTGCCACTTATGTATCTCTCTTTGCCCAAGAAAGCCTTCAAAAAAAACAAGCAAAAGTAGGCGAGCAGGTATGGCTCATCACTGTAACCATAAAAAACGACCAAAAATCAAATTTTGAAAAATGGATCAATGAAGTGATGTACCCTGCGTTGCGCAACAGCAAGGACAAAGGGAAGCAAGACCAATTAAAATCTACCCGCTGGCTAACACCAACCGCCCAAAATGCCGATCAAACCTGGACTTACGCCTGGATCATGGATCCAGTGGTCGTCGGTGGCAATTATGAAATTCCTCCTTTTTTAAAACAAGTCTATGGCGAAGAATTGGGACAAAAGCATTGGGAAGCGTATCTATCTTATTTAACGAAAGAACCGGAAGTGATTGCGCTGATTCAGACGAATTATTAAATTCATTACATCTATTCACTTTAAAATTAAACCCATTATGAAAAACCTATTATTCACCACCGCCCTGCTGTTAGCAGCAGGCTTTACATTTGGACAAGCCATCCAAAAAGGAAATATGATTGGGATTCACATTATGACTGTTGAATTAAAACCCAATGTGACGCTGGATGAGGTTATCAATTATTACAATACGAAATACTTTCCAGCAGCCGATAAACACTTTGGTTTTAAAGGCTTTATAGGGAAGGGCATTCGGGGCGCCAGTAGTGTAGATAACAAATTAATCCTCATTTGGCATTTTAAAACGGAAGCAGATAGAGACAAATTTTTCAAAGCAGATAGCAGTCTATCGGAATTGGGCGAAAAAGCCTTCCAACAACCCGAAATGCAAGCGCTAGATCAAGAACTTACAAAATTAGCGACCATAAAAAGTGACTGGTCGGATTGGGTGATCAAGTAAGACTTATTTTCCTTTTTATTGTTTCCAGCGATCTCATCTTTTTCAAAAGATGAGATCGCTTATTCTCTCATCAACAAACTCCCATCCCCATAACTCAAATAACGAAATTCATTTTCCAAGGCATAATCATAAGTCCAACGCCAATCTTCGCCCACCAGCGTAGTTTGAGATTTCAATTACGCCAGCCAACCTTGGAATCAGAAGGAAGGCATGAAGGTGAAAAATTAAACTTTAGCCCCCAATTTTGGGAGTATTGTCACTCTTTTATACCATCTAATTTTGCGGATGCAAAGAATAAATTGCGGATGCCGAAAAGTAAAACGAGTAGGTGGCCATTTTTAAATGCTAAACTTCATAAAATGAAAAAAGCTATTGTTTTTTTATTACTATTATGTTGCAAATACGCCGCCTGGAGTCAAGGAAACTCCGATGGAACGGCAGTGCTCACAATTAGGTTCTCCGGCGTTTTTATGGGAGAATGTGGCAACTCTAATGATTGTAGTCATGAACCTGTGGCAGGGCTGGTATTGGGTAACTTGATAGATAGAAATGGTAATGAAATACCCAGCACACCAGGGAATAAAATTTATTTTCGAAGTGCAGAACATACCCTGCCATGCCCGAATTACCACTCACCAGAACTCAATATCAGCGGCATCCCTCGTGCTGACAATGTAAATACTGTAAAAAACTATTATGTGACTTGGCAGAGTCTTGTGAATGGGGATTACACTTTACAAGTTGATTTTAATTTGGGCAATCCGCATAAAGATAACGATTTTGCCTCAACGGGTCACCACTGGCTACGACACGGCGAGGAACGTATAGAACTGGATTTCAATCTCAAAGACATAATAAATCGTTCTCAATTACTCATTGGACCTTTTCAAACTCAAAGTGATCGGTGTCACGAATACTATTTACAATTCTTTCTTCAAATGCAGTAAAGATTAAGTGCTATAAAATTTTTATTATTTGATAATGTGGGCAATGTCTTTTTTTAACCAAGAGGGCATCATTATGATAAGCATAAAAAATATTAAGGGAATACCCCAAAATTCTCTAAAAAAGTAGGGGCGCGGATGCCGAAAAGCGGATAGAGTAATTTTATGAAAAATGCTTTTATTTTTTTGCTAGTCTGCTTTGCTTTCCATGCACTTGCGCAAGAAGATAGGGTTCCTAAATTTACGATTGTAACTGGCGCTGGCGATTTGCGAAGTGATGAAAACAACGCTTTCTTTACCTTGAATTTAACCGAAGACATTCCTGTGAATCGGCTTATCCGAGATGGAAGCAGCTATCGACGCAATGTAAGGGTGTTGATTTTTCGGGTGCGTGATGCAGCATTGTCCAAATGTACGGAGCGATAATCTATTTTAAACATTAAAACTAAATTAAGTACCTGGACAAAAATAAGTAAATAATAGCTACATTAGCGGCATGAGCCGTAAAAATAGATTTGTAGCAAAGTTGGATGAAGCGCAAAAGCGCGCTTTGGAAAAAGGGT
>JBKBWT010000124.1:0-16419 GCA_046314415.1 Saprospiraceae bacterium | reverse complement strand
GGTTTTTAGTACGATTGAACCCTGGACTTTCTGGGATGGCACGTTGGATGGTAAAGCCTTGCCCAATGGCGTTTATGTATGGCAATTGCGTTATAAAGCGGATGATGGCAGCGAGCGAATGCTGTCGGGAGATGTAATGCTGATGAAGTGAGTATTTAATTTTGGAGATTTTATATAATTATGGTTTATTAAGTCAGATGCATGGTTTTGCAATAAGTTGAAAATCAATATTTTAAGAAAGTTATACTAAAATCAAGTAGAATATAATATTATGATTTTTATAATTGATTTAGAAATTTAAAACACTTTAGTTTCTAAATTTTAAATAAAAAACCTCGTTGCATTCGCAACGAGGTTTTGTTTTGTTGACAGGCTAAAGCCTGTAGGACGGGAGGCAGCCTTCAGGCTGCGTTACAATTACATCATACCGCCCATGCCGCCTGGCATGCCGCCGCCGTGTGCGTGCGCATGACCGTTGCCTTTTTCCGGTTTTTCATTGATGACACATTCGGTCGTCAGTACCATACCGGCAATGGAAGCTGCGTTTTCCAGTGCGATACGCGTTACCTTCGTCGGGTCAATCACACCGGCAGCTTTCAGGTCTTCGTATTTGTCGGTACGGGCGTTGTAGCCGTAGCTATCCTTGCCATTCAGCACTTTTTGCAATACAACGGAACCCTCTACACCGGCATTGTCAGAAATGGTACGCAGTGGAGATTCCAATGCTTTGCGTACAATTTGCACACCGATGTTCTCGTCTTCGTTAACACCTTTGAAGTTGCGCAGCGCACCAATGGTACGTACCAGCGCTACGCCACCACCAGCTACAATGCCTTCTTCTACGGCAGCGCGGGTAGCGTGCAGTGCATCGTCCACGCGGTCTTTCTTTTCTTTCATTTCCACTTCGGTCGGAGCACCAACGTAGAGCACTGCTACACCGCCTGCCAATTTAGCCAGACGTTCTTGCAGTTTTTCTTTGTCGTAATCCGAAGTTGTGGTTTCAATTTGCGCCTTGATCTGGTTGATACGAGCCTTGATTTGCTCATCCTGACCGCGACCGTTCACAATCGTGGTATTGTCTTTATCAACCGTGATTTTTTCTGCCTGACCCAAGTGGTGCAGCTCAGCATTTTCAATCTTGTAACCTTTCTCTTCGCTGATCACGGTACCACCGGTCAAAATGGCGATATCTTCCAGCATCGCTTTGCGGCGATCACCGAATCCTGGTGCCTTTACAGCAACTACTTTCAGGTTAGCGCGCAGACGGTTTACAACCAATACGCCAAGTGCTTGAGATTCAACATCTTCGGCGATAATCAACAGCGGACGACCAGCCTGGATTACTTTTTCCAAGATTGGCACGATGTCCTGCATATTGGCAATTTTCTTGTCGTAAATCAGGATAAACGGATTGTCATACTCCGTTACCATTTCCTCGGCATTCGTCACAAAGTAAGGCGACAGGTAACCGCGGTCAAACTGCATACCAATCACTTCCTCCACGTAAGTATCCGTACCTTTGGCTTCTTCCACCGTGATAACGCCGTCTTTCGACACCCGCTTCATCGCATCGGCAATTAACGTACCGATTTCGTCATCGTTGTTTGCAGAAATGGTAGCTACCTGCTTGATTTTTTCATAATCGCTGCCGATGTGTTCAGATTGGCGCTTCAGATCTTCAATCACCACTTTCACGGCTTTGTCAATTCCGCGCTTCAAGTCCATCGGATTCGCGCCAGCCGTAACATTTTTCAAACCAGCATTGATCATAGCTTGTGCCAAAACGGTTGCAGTAGTGGTACCGTCACCAGCGGCATCAGCAGTTTTGGAAGCCACTTCCTTCACCATTTGTGCGCCCATGTTTTCCACTGCATCTTCCAGTTCAATTTCTTTTGCTACCGTCACACCATCCTTGGTGATTTGTGGAGCGCCGAAGCTCTTTTGAATAACGACATTGCGACCCTTTGGTCCCAGCGTTACTTTTACGGCATTTGCCAATGCATCAACGCCACCGCGCAGTTTTTCGCGGGCGTCTCTATTAAAACTGATTTCTTTCGTAGCCATTTTTTGGAATTTTTAATTTTGTTAAAAAACAAGAATTAAGAAGCAAGCCCGCTTGTTGCTTGGGTCTTGCGGCAAATTACAGAATAACCAGAATGTCATCTTCGCGCATAATCAGGTAATCTTCACCATTGTAGCTCAGTTCCTGACCAGCATACTTGCCGTAAAGTACCACGTCGCCGACCTGAACGGTCATCAGGTTACCGTCCTTGCCAGGACCAACGGCTACAACTTCTCCTCTTTGTGGTTTTTCTTTAGCAGTGTCCGGGATGATGATACCACCTTTAGTCGTTTCTTCGGCTGGCGCCGGTTTTACAACAACTCTGTCATTGATTGGCTTCATATTTGGATTCAATTTGTTTAGAAAGAAATTTGGATAAGCAATGATAAATCAGATCTTTATAAGTAAGATAGGGTGGACTAAGGCAAGCAAAAATTGCCAAAATTTCCATATCCAACTACAAACATCTAATTTCCACCGACCCTCTATCATACTTTGTGCCAAAGATGCATTTCTGACAAATTTTCAGTGTTAAGTGGGTGAAAATGGCAGTTAAGAGGTTTATAACAATGCTTTTACGATTGACAAAGTGACAAATGGCAGGTTAAAGAGCATATTTAGAGGATTATAACATTACTTCTCTGTTCAGAATGCATAAAAATAAAAACGACAACACCCGATCAGCACAGTAGGACTGATCGGGTGTTGAATGCCAAGTACCTTTAAAAATCAGAGTACTATTCTGATTATTGCGATTGGAGCGGAATATTTTCAGCACCACCGGCATTACCCACCAACAATGTTGTAACAATGCACAATACGAATAGGGCGATTGCCAGGTACCAAGTCAATTTTTCGATAAAATCAGCCGATTTAGCTGCGCCGAACATTTGATTTGCCTGATTACCGCCAAAGGTAGCATCTACACCACCACCTTTCGGGTTTTGAATCAAAACCGCTGCCATCAGAAACACGCCTACCACGGCGATCAGAACTGTCAGAAACGTCAACATCTTACGCTTGTTTTAGTTTTTGAATTTGCGCTGCAAAGTAAGCACTTTTTTCTGGAATTTTCAAAATTAATTGCTCGTACATCCGAATGGCTCTTTCTCGATGCCCCTGGCGTGCCAAAATCAGCGCCAAAGTCTCGCTGGCTACTTCTTCTTTTTCGATGACGCTTTTGGCTGCAAGATCGGCAACCTGTGCTTCTGTGGGCGGTAATGATGCCTTGGTAGCCGGCAAACTGATCTGCAATTTTGGGGGCTGATAGGTACGAGCATAACTCCGGGTAGGAGCAGTAGGTGCTTCGTTTATCGCTGAGTCTGATATGGATTCGATTTCCGATGAGTTTATTGGCGCAACCTCCCATTCAAAAGCATTGGATGCTTGTTTTTCGAGTTCTTCTCCACCGTCGGGGGCTTCCGGGAGGGTAGGCTCGGGGTCAAATGGATTAGGTATCTCTGGATTTTGCTCAGGAATAGTGGGCGTGGGATCGTTTTGATCCGGCACTTCCGGGGTCGTCAATGGTTCGATAATACCGGGTTCTGGCGTAATCTCTGGCAACTCTGTTGGTCGAGGTGGCACTTGTAACTTGCTGAAATCCAACTCTTCTTCTTCTGGCAGAACTGGTTGAAAAGATTCAATTGGCTGGTAAGCTGGGACCGGCTCCTCCAGCGGGCTGGGTGAACTCGTTTCACGTAAAATAGGCTCCGGGCGACGAAAATTTGTCAGCGTTGGCAGTTCTAATACCTCATCGGTTACCAGCAAATCAGAAGTACTATCCCGAATCGCCGCTACGGATTTCATTTTCTTATACAATAAAGCTCGATCAATGCTACCGGTAGCCGTGCGCTCCAGCACAAGGTCCGTATCTTTATGACCGTCCATTTTACTTTTTTGCAATAAGAGCCACTGTAAATTTTGACAATACGGGTATTGAAGCGCTAAACTTTTTAGCTCCTGATAATTAATCTGATATAGTTTAGATGGATTCTTCAGATATTCGGCAAAACTTTCGGCATTCATATTTACTGCTGTCTTCTGATTTTTTAATTCTAATAGTATAATAAAGCTGCTAAAATACGATATTTAAATGTTAGATGCAATGATTAGCATATTGATTTATAGGAATTTAGCCAATGCTTCCATCTCATTAATCCCTATCATATCCTGAATTATTTGAATCTTATAATACAAGAAATACTTTTTCAGATTGCATTTAAAAAAGTAATCAAAGCTTTCGTGGCTTTGGCACGATGGCTGATCTGGTTTTTAATATCAGAAGACATTTCGGCAAAAGAATGTTCATAACCCGTTGGTACAAAAATAGGATCGTAGCCAAAACCTCCGTTGCCACGCTTTTCTGTTAGAATGCTGCCTTCTGCTGTACCTTCAAAGAGATATTCCCGTCCGTTTAAAATGAGCGCAATAACAGTCCGAAAACGAGCCGAGCGATGAGTTACGCCTGCCATTTTGTCCAGCACCAGTTGCATGTTGGCATCAGCGTCCCGGCTGCCCGAATAATGGGCGGTGTGAACCCCCGGCTCACCATTGAGTGCGTCAATTTCCAAACCGGAATCTTCGGAAAAACAATTGACCCCATAATTTTCATAGACATAACGGGCTTTTTCTTGTGCATTTTCGCGGATGGTGTCATGCGTTTCGGGTAATTCTTCTGTACACCCAATGTCCTGTAAACCAATGATTTCGAAGCTGCCTCCGAGTACATCATTGACTTCGCGGATTTTATTCGGATTATTTGTTGCAAAAACCAGTTTCATACGTGTCTTGCCGATCATCAATCGGTGAATTATTATATTATTAAAAGCATTCTTTATGAAATTTTGATTACTAGGTGTTTTTGAATTTACTTTATGTAAGCTTTCTGAACTACTTTAAAAATAAAGTCTGTAACACCTTCCACAATTCGCCGGACATACGCTTGCCGCCTTGCTGGCGTTCTTCGTAGATGGCTTGCAGATCATCCGCAAATACATAAGTACAATTTTCATAGCGGAGGATCTCATAAGGTTTAACCTGCAAGTGAATGCCCAGGCGTACCGGAGGAATGCCAAAAACGATCAGCGTTTGCAGGTCGAAATGTTGATACAGTCGGCTGAAACTAAAATTTTCAAGGGGTGTTACACTTAAAACACAGGTATCTTTGACTAAATCCACTTGGGCTGCGGCGAAAACCTTCTCCAAAAAAATACGTAGCTCCGCTTCATTTTCACTAGTTTGAAATATCACCAACGTGTTTTTGGCATTTTGTCCAACACAACGTTGTAGAATAAGCTCATTATCAAGGATATCAATAAGGTCGAAATTTAATAATTGTACGTCCACTGCTTAGCTTTTAGTCAGGAATTCTTCTTTAAAATAAAGATTTAATATTTTATTTTGTAAATTATAAAATATACAAAAAAACACTCGTTTTTTGTGAATTTTTATGCAAAAATGAAATTTTTGTAAATTTAATTTATTTTTGTAAAAAAACCTGCTACCATTATGACTTCAACAATAAAAATTACACGAACGCAGCATTCTCGGCTTCCGAATACGGATTTAACGAATGTGCCCTTTGGAAAATTCTTTTCGGATCATATGTTCATTGCCGATTTTAACGGGAAAGAGTGGGTCAATGCGCGGATTGAACCTTTCGGACCACTTCATCTACATCCGGCTACATTGGCACTACACTATGGGCAAGCTATCTTCGAAGGGATGAAGGCTTCCAAGAGCTTTGATGGGCGCCCTTTACTCTTCCGTCCAGAGATGCACGCCCGTCGTATCAACGCTTCGGCGCATCGGCTGAGCATGCCCGAATTTCCCGAGGATTTGTTTTTAGACGCTGTGAGTCAATTGGTTGCAGTAGATCGTGATTGGATTCCTACCAGCGAGGGCAGTGCATTGTACCTTCGTCCACTGATGATTGCAACGGATGAATTCATTGGGGTACGTCCTTCTCAACATTATAGCTTTATTATTTTCACTTGTCCGGTCGGACCTTATTACGCTAAACCGGTGCGGCTTTGGGTAGAACAGGAGTACGTGCGTGCCGTAAATGGGGGTACCGGAGAGGCAAAGGCGGCAGGGAATTATGCCGGAGCATTGTATCCAACCAAATTGGCACAGGATCGTGGCTACGACCAGGTGATGTGGATGGATGCGCATGAATTCAAGTATATTCAGGAAGTCGGCACCATGAATATTTTCTTTGTCATTGGCGATAAAATTATTACACCAGCTACCGATGGTGCTATTTTGCGCGGTATTACGCGGGATAGTTTCTTGAAGATATTGCGTGAAAAAGGCTACAAAGTGGAAGAGCGTCCGATTTCGATAGACGAGGTGGTAGCGGCTTACCAAGCAGGCCAGTTAAAAGAAGCGTTCGGGGCAGGCACAGCCGCAGTAGTATCGCATGTAGAAGCCATTGGTTATCAGGACATAGTGATGGAATTACCACCGATTCATACGCGCGAAATCGGAGATATGCTACATGCAGAAATCAATGGTTTACGGGATGGCACCATCGAAGATACCTATGGTTGGATTGTACCGGTAAACATATTAGAAACGTCGAAGGTATAAATTTGACAGTTTTTTTCTCATAATGAACTCAAATCGCAGGGGTTATGCTCGATGGCACAACCCCTTTTTTAATCTTAAAAAACAACTAAAACATTGGTTGTTTTGGCTTATTGTCCAAAATCTGCTCAATTCGTGTTTGCACCTCACTCGTCAGCTTGGGCAACACGTCCAATGCGGTTAAGGTTTCTTCCAGTTGCGGCACTTTAGAAGCACCAAGGATAACCGTACTTACATTCGGATTGAGCAAACACCAGGCTACGGCTAGTTTGGGCAGTGTGGTACCAATTTCTTGTGCGAGTTGATTCAATTCACGGCTTTTATCGAGTCGTTCCTGTGTAATGGATGTGTTCTTTAGCCAGTCTAATCCTTTCATACTCAGGCGTGTACCCTCGGGAAACTGATCTAAATATTTGGTCGTCAATGCGCCCGATGCTAAAGGTGACCAAATGGTAGTACCCAATCCTGGATTTTTATAAATCTGATTGTATTCCACTTCCACGCGATGGCGGTGAAACATATTATATTGTGGTTGCTCCATCGTCGGACCAATCAGATTATACTGTCGCGCCGCCATATGAGCTTCCATGATTTCCTGAGCCGACCATTCTGAAGTGCCCCAATACAAAATTTTACCCTGCGTAATTAGCTGATTCATAGCCCAAACCGTTTCTTCGATTGGTGTATTTTTATCGGGACGGTGACAGAAGTAAAGGTCGAGATAGTCCACCTGCAAACGCCGCAACGCTGCATGGCAAGCTTCAAACACGTGCTTTCGGCTCAAGCCGGTTTGATTGGGCTTGAGGTTTCCTTTTTTATCGTCGGCGCCGAAGAAAACTTTGCTGGAAACGACATACGAGGTACGATCCCAGTTCATTTTCTTCAAAATATTACCCATTACAATTTCCGAATGCCCGCCGGCGTAGCCTTCGGCATTATCAAAAAAATTGACACCATGATCGTAAGCCACTGCCATCAATTGCTCCGCTACGTCGTCGCCGATCTGATTCGCAAAAGTAAGCCAGGAGCCCAAGGATAGCGCGCTGACCTGTAGGCCTGATTTTCCAAGTCTTCTGTATTGCATGCAACATTTATTTTAAGGATTAATCTTTATTTTAAAAATTTTGGAGATTTGAGGTTGGTCTTGCAATAAAAATAGGCGAAGCGGGAAAATTGTTCGGCAGTAAAGTGTCTAAATAGTGAAAAAGGTCATCCTACAAATTCAATCAATTCATTCAGGAAAATCTTTGAATCCTGAATATCCAGATATAAAAATGGCAGACCTTGCGAGCCTGCCCGTATGAGGATGATGATGAAAATAGATCATTTGGATGGATTTACTAAATCTCCAGGATTTGGTAAATCTTTATTATTTTTTTAGAAACCGATCTTTTGCTCGAAAAGTTACTACTTTCCCACGGAAAATTCATATCCTACCAAAATGAAAAGCGAGGTTTTTCAGGTAAACTTTATTTTGAACGACAGAATGTCATTTGCATTGCACAATGAACAAATTTTAAGAAATTGCCATCTCTAAAGAAATTTCGTTTCACAAATGCTAACTATAGCTGCACATGGATGCTTATTTTGTCAAGCAATTGTTTGAAAATCAATTCAATAGAACGCCCGATTTGCTGGTGCGTGCCTGTGGGCGCATCAATCTGATTGGTGAACACACCGATTACAATGACGGATTTGTACTGCCTGCCGCCATTGATCGCTTTATTTTTTATGCCCTTGCTGAAAATGGCACGGATACCTGCCATTTTTATGCGGCGGATATGAATGAAAAAGGCAGTGCTGCTTTACACGATTTAAAGAAAACGGAGCTGCAATGGCTAAATTATTTACAAGGTATTATTCAGCAGTTTCAACTGGAAGGAAAAACCGTGCGCGGGGTGGACGTGGTACTAGGTGGTAATTTGCCGGTGGGGTCGGGTATGAGTTCGTCGGCGGCACTCGAATGCGGCTTTGGCTGGGCGCTGAATCGCTTATTTGACGCGGGTTTCAGCAAATCTTACATCGCCGAGTTGGCACATCATTCGTCCAATCAATTCATGGGCATCCCCTCGGGCATCATGGATCAGTTTGCCAGCATGATGGGCAAAGCCAATCATTTTATTTTATTGGATTGTCGTTCGCTGGAGCATCGTTATATCCCGGCGGATTTAAAAGCGTATCAAATTGTATTAATTAATTCCAAAGTACATCATGAATTATCCTCGTCGGAATATCCGGTGCGGGTAGCTGAATGTAAAGCCGGGGTGCAATATTTACAACAATTTGATCCGAATGTAAAGAGCTTACGCGATGTAACGCCGGAATTACTAGAAGCACATAAAGATGGACTGAGTGATAAAATTTATCGTCGTTGTAAATATGTGGTAACCGAAGAAGTAAGAACATTACAAGCCTGTGAATATTTACAAAAAGGCGAGATTGAAAAAGTGGGTAAGTTAATGTTTAGAACCCATGCCGGTCTGCGGGATGATTATGAAGTGAGTTGCCCGGAAATAGATTTTCTGGTGGATTTTGCAAAAGAATATGAGGGAGTGGCGGGTGCGCGCATCATGGGCGGCGGCTTTGGTGGCTGTACGATTAATCTGGTTAAAAAAGATGCAGTAAATGATTTTATTCACAAAGCGGAAGCGGCTTATTATGATGTATTTAATATTAAAGCCGAACATTATTTACTAAATATTTCGGATGGAACGGATGTAGTTGGATCATAGGGTGATGGGGTGATACACTCGTGTCCAATTCTCCCATAGCCCTATCATCCCATCATCCATTTTAATAGATACGCCAGCCCAATGCCCCAATAATTGCCAATGGCATAGCCCAATAGCCCCATTGCCATACCAGAAAAAGCCAATTGGCGGTTGCCGATAGTTGTAGCGATTTGTCCAACAAATGCCGGACCATAAATGCCCGCAACATGCGTAATCATCATGGTATCGCGATCAATATGTAATAATCGGGCAAACAGAATATTCAAGGTAAGTGTTCCGATAAGTACACAAAGATCAAAATACAGGATTAAGCTACCTTCCATTGCGCTTCGACTTATATCTGCCACCATGCCTAATGCCGTACAAAACCCCAATAAAAATAACTCTCCGGTTTGAAAGTTGCCGGGTAAATGGCGGAATTTTGGCAGGAAAGAAACAGCAATACTAAATGTTGTGAGCAGGAGTATAATAAAAATAATCTGATCGAGCTTACCAAACACAATCCAATTACCCCCCAAGGTAATAATGATTATAATAATGGTTAACCCGATTCCTTTTAAACTATCGAAAAAAGTAAAGGAATGGGTATAAAATTGCTGTTCATTATTATAAATTTCATCAGAAGATTTAAAATCTCGTAAAAACAATTTAAAGAAAAATGGTCCAAAGGAAACTAAAAAAAGTAAATAAAAAGTACCCGTTATTACATCTGCTGTATTTAATAAAATAATGGTTTCTTCGCGGGTTTCCAGCGCCAGCCCTATGGCTTGCAGGTTGGGTGTGCCGCCGGTGTACAAACCTGCCAGCATACCAGCTATTTTCCAGCTTTCTCCGACTTGATCCTTGAAAAAATAAGCCGTTAATCCGGCTGCGATAAATCCGCTGACGGCACATGCAGCAAACGCCAGCAAGGCGCTTCGGGTATTTTGGAACCAACGCACCAAATCGGTGGAGTAGAGGAGGAGTGGAATGGCAAATAAAATGCCTACTTCACTCATGGTGCGCGCCAGAGCGGCATCTATGGGAAAGGGTTTTAAATTGCCTAATAAAATGCCAATCGCATAACAGATTACCACCGGACTCAGCCATTTTAAATGTTGCTGTACCAACCATTTACTAAAAAAAGGGGCGCTAAGAATGATGATAACTTGTAAAATTTTAAAAATCATGATATAGCCCGGGGCGTTTGGATTTGAGTGCAAAATTTAGATGAAACATTGAATTTAAATTAATTGCGAATAACGTTGATTTTTAATCCATTATCGTAATCTACAGATACCTGGCAATTTTCAACCGTGGGGTTTTCCAGCAGCCAATGCGCAAGCGGATTCGTTAAATGTTGTTCCAGCGCACGTTGCAAAGGGCGGGCTCCGTAGCGCTCGTCAAAACCCGTGCGGGCAAGCTGGGCAACAACATGGTCGGTAAAATGCAGCTCAATGCGTCGCTTTACAAAACCCTCGCGTCGTTTTAATTCATCCAATTCTTTTTGGGTAATAAGCTGAATGTCAGTAGATTCCAGTGCTTTAAAAGTCACGATGCCGTCAATGCGATTAAAAAATTCCGGTCGAAAATGTCGGGCGATAGCTGCCAGGTACTTTTGCTCATTGTCCATTTTATCTTGAAAACCGACCGATGGGCGATTGGAAGCGCCGAGGTTAGACGTCATAATTATAATGGTATTGCGGAAATTGGTAATTCGTCCATAGGCATCCACCAGCATTCCTTCGTCAAGTACCGTAAGCAGCGCGTCAAAAATAGAGGGATCTGCTTTCTCTACCTCATCAAAAAGCACAACGGCAAAAGGACGTTCGCGGATTTCTTTGACCAACTGACCGGTATCCATTCCATAACCAATGAGGCGGCTAATTTGTCCAGGATGCTGAAATTCACTCATGTCGATGCGAATCAGCGGCGATTGTTGTTGTCCTTTACCAAAAAAATAATCGGCAAGTGCTTTGGCGCTCGCGGTTTTCCCCACACCGGTTGGTCCGGCAAAAATCATCGTAGCAATGGGCTTATGCGGATTATTTAAACCCGCTTTAAAAATTTTGACAATTTCCCCCATGCGCTTCACGGCTTCGGGTTGCCCGATAATACGGGATTCAAAAAACTGCCTTAATTCCGACTGGTCGAGCAATAAATCATCTCGCAAGAAGAGCTCCGGCATGCCTGTTTGCGCTACAAAATTTTCGATGACCACCTTCCGGTTAATATGATTGGCTTGCTTGATTTGCACATCATTGATACAGCGACCCAAGAATTTTATGCCTTTGCCAGGAAAACTTTCATAAGGATAATAACGCATTAGTAAGCGATAGGTCAGCGTTTGCGCGTCACGGTCAATGTGAATGTTTAAATTCTTATCTGCAAATTCTGCCAGCTTGTGAAAAATGGTTTGCACTTTTTTTTCTGGCAACTCTTCCAGGTAAACGATCTGAAAAGACGCCGCAAATCCAGGAAGCAAGCGCCGCATACTTTCCAACTCCTGCGGAGTAGCTTCACCGATCATTTGTAATTTTCCTTGTTGCATAAAAGCCTGAAAGAAAGCCGCTACGCTATTTTCAGGACCACTGCCCCCCATCTGTAATAATTGAATAATATTTTCTACCCACAGCACGCCATTCGCCATGGTGAGTTCCGATACCAGGTTTTCGCAGGTTTGCTCCCATTCACCCAGGTATTTGGCGCTGGCAGTAATGCGCTGAGGGACAATACGCCAAAAGGTGTGGCTCAATTGCTGATCTTTATTGCGGGCAGTGATGCGTCGAATGGCTTGGGTTAAGACGGCACTTTTACCAACGCCAGGATTGCCTACCACCAAGACATCCGACCGGGTTACCACTATTTTATCAATCACAGCGCTCACTTTATCATCCAGTTCCCAGGCAGCATCGGGCAAGGGGCTGAGACGTTTGCGCACATTTTTGACGTAAGGAAACCGTTCCGTAAGACTATTTAACGTACGAAATTCCCGCTGGGCAAAAAAAGAGCTCCAATTGTACAAACGATCGGTATTAATTTTCAGCGAAATCTCCGTAAGTTCAGGTTCAGGGTATTGCAGCAGCTTGTAAATATCGTCTGGTTGCATTTGATTAATAATACCCGTCGCAAAATGTTGAATCAATGTATCCAGTTGCTCTGGTGCCTGGTAATGAAAAGTGCGTGATAATAAGGGCAGCGAACAATTATATCCGCTATAAACGCTTTGTCCGTATATAGCTACCACTGGCACTTTAATGGAAGTGGAAAGCGGAAAAGAACCCCAGCCATCTACATACGTGGGCTTAATCATAATCTCAACCGTCTTCATTTGCATATTTAGCAAGTGAAAAGGGGAGTAAGTACCGGTTTTTTTATACTGCTTTTGTAAGTGATTTTTTAAAATGGCTTTTACACTGCGTACATCTTTTTCAATAACTTCGTACTCGGTGCCCACCAGTAGCCCGAATACAACATCTGGTTGTAATTTAAAGTATAAAAGCGGATAATGAACCTTGTCCATGACTTGATAAAGGTTGTCTGATAACGAATAAAATTATGCAATTCAGTAGCGTTCCGCGTTAAAGATTGCTACTATTTATTGCCATTTTAAATTGATAATGCCAGATTGATTACTGGTTAATCGTTTGATTAATAATTGTTTAAATTTTGTATTTGTGCTTTTTTATTGTGAATTTGCTATTGTAACTCATCTGCTTTATTATTCAGAATAAAATTTTACACATATCTTGGCTTCAAATCTAAAAAAAGTTATTTTACACAACATTCTATTGATAATAATTTATCACAACCAATTTCAAACTATGAGATACACACTAACCCTGCCTCTACTGCTTTGCTGTTTTCATTTATTTGCTCAGACTAACTTTGAAAAACTACTTAATACGGCTACGGTCACGCGTGTAGAGCGCTTCCATTTGGATAGCCTCACGGAGAATCAGGTGTTTTTGCGCATGCCTTATGCTAGTAGTCAGTTCTTGAATTTCTTGCGTCCGGGCGCTTTTCGCAATGCCGACCTCGAACGCATTGAGCTGGTTTATACGGCTTTTCCGGTGAATAATATTCAAGGCCAACGTCGCCTCAATCTTCGCCGCTTGCAGGCATTAGAGCGTCGGCTGAATCCAGGTCACAATTTTGCTTTCGCTAACCTACGATTAATCGAGCAAACGCCTTGTCCTACAGAAAAGGTTGCCCGACAACTCCCGCATGGTTTCTTGCTTACTTTTTCCGAAGCAGATGATTTGCCCGATTTTACGGTTGAACAAAAACTGGAAGAACTCACTGAAGGAGATTCTACCGTTTTGAATACGCTGAATCGGAATAAAGACTGGCAAAAGATGTTGGTTGTAACCGATCTCACCGGCAGTATGTCGCCCTACACCGCGCAATTGTTGCTGTGGTTCAAGCTGGCGCAAAATACGGGTAGGGTTCAGCACCTGGTTTTTTTCAACGATGGCGATGGCAAAGCCGATACTTTGAAAACACTGGGAAAAACGGGCGGCATTTACGACTTACAGCCTAAATCTTTTGAAGAGATTGCTATATTGGCGAATAAGGTCGTAGAAAAGGGTACCGGCGGAGACGAACCCGAAAACAACATCGAAGCGTTGCTCCACGGTATTAACGCATGTCCGGAATGCAACGAAATTATTATGATTTCTGACAACTGGGCTTCTCCACGCGATCTGGCTCTACTGAAAAAAGTGAATAAGCCGGTGCGCGTTATCCTCTGCGGTACAGAAGAAGGGGTCAACCCCGATTACCTTAATCTTGCCCGCGATACCGGCGGCTCCGTGCACACTATTCGGGAAGACATTGAAAATCTATTGTCGCTCAACGAAGGACAGGAAATTAAAATTGGCAATGAAATTTTTGTCATTCGGCGGGGCAGATTTGAATTGTTCAAAAAAATCTAGAGGTACAGTAAATATAATACTTATTTTAACTTGAGTGGATCACTAGGTGAAAGAGATGGCTTCACCATAGTAGAAAGTTCATATGGTGCATCGACCTCAGAGAGGTCGTACTTTGCTGATTACTAAAGATTTATAGACTATCCTATCCATAATTCACGTTAAATTAAGGCAGTTACGCGTTTTCCTGCGGGTAAAACCTGCGCATACATTTCAATTCCTGGTGCATACAATTCAACTCTTGGTACATACAATTCAACTCTTGGCGCATACATTTCAATTCCTGGTACATACATTTTAACTCTTGGCGCATACAATTTAACTCCTGGCGCATACAATTCAACTCCTGGTACATACAATTCAACTTCTGGTGCATACAATTCAACTCCTGGTACATACAATTCAACTCTTGGCGCATACATTTTAATTCTTGGTACATACAATTCAACTCCTGGCGCATACATTTTAATTCTTGGTACATACAATTCAACTCCTGGTACATACATTTTAATTCCTGGTACATACATTTCAACTCCTGGTACATACATTTCAACTCCTGGTACATACAATTCAACTCCTGGTACATATATTTCAACCCTTGGTACATATATTTCAACTCTTGGCGCACTTTATTGATTATTAAAGATTTATGCGCTTACTTCTCTATAACTCATGTTACTTTAAAAGCATTCACTGGTTTTTTATAATCTAGGAAAGCGACCCGTACAGAAAAATCTTACTTTTGGCAGCAAAAAAGCCATGCACCTAAGTGAGATTCTGACGCACCTGGGCGAAAACCGTGACCAGTATTTCAACGCCGTAGCACCACCGGTGCTGCAAACCAGCAACTTTGCATTTAAAACTTTGGATGAATTCCGCCAGGCATTTACCAATGAATTGAACCACCATATTTACACCCGTGGCAATAATCCAACGGTGCAAATTCTGCGCGAAAAACTCGCGGCCCTCGAAAAAGCCGAGGACGCGCTGGTGTTTGCCAGTGGTGCCGGTGCGGTCGCTTGCGCGGTGATTGCAAATGTGTCGGCTGGCGATCACGTGGTGTGTGTAGAGGCGCCTTACTCCTGGACGAAGATTTTGCTCACCAAATTTTTGCCGCGCTTCGGTGTTACCTGCACCTTTGTAGATGGACGGGAGTTGGCAAACATTGAGCGAGCATTACAACCGAATACCCGATTGCTTTACCTGGAAAGCCCTAATTCGCTCACTTTTGAACTGCAAGACCTCGCCGTATGTGCCAAACTTGCGCAGGCGCATGGCATTACTACCTGCATTGACAATAGCTACTGCTCACCAATTTATCAAAACCCAATTGAACTGGGCATTGATCTGGTGGTGCATTCGGGGACGAAATACCTCAACGGACACAGCGATGTGGTGGTGGGGGTAGTGTGCGGCAGTCGCGCACTGATTCAAAAAATCTTTGATACAGAAATGATGACTCTGGGTAATATTATTTCGCCACATGATGCGGCGTTGGTGCTGCGGGGCTTGCGTACATTGGAGTTGCGCGTGAAGCAGAGTTTTGAAAGTGCCCTGAAAATTGCACAATATTTAGAAAATCACCCCAAGATTGAAAAAGTGTTGTACCCATTTTTACCATCTTTTCCGCAGTATGAGTTGGCAAAACAGCAAATGCGCGGTGCCGGGGGCTTGTTATCCGTGTATCTAAAGGCAGATTCGATTGAAAAAGTCGAGGCATTTTTTCATCGTTTGCAGCGGTTTTTGCTGGCAGTGTCGTGGGGTGGGTACGAATCGCTGGTATTACCTACGGCGGCATTTTACAAAATTCCGGGGCGCCCGGATTCGCCACAACCCTGGAATCTGGTGCGTTTTTACATCGGTTTGGAAGATGCGGAGTGGCTAATGGAAGATTTGGAGCAGGCTTTGGATATTGTTTAAATTTTTTATTTTTTATTTGATGTTTGTTATTTGAGGCTGGAGGTTTAAGTTTTGTGGTTGGGCAACGTCAAATAAAAAATCTAAAATAAATAGAGTTGCGTCCATGTAAATAGTTGAAAATCAAAGTTGATTAAATTTGGGGTAAAAAAAGGAGCATGAGCCTACATTATAAAGCTATAAAAGAGGATCGACAATGGCGAGCGAC
>JBKBWT010000123.1:0-16489 GCA_046314415.1 Saprospiraceae bacterium | reverse complement strand
TCCAATCGTGCAAAACGCGATGCCAATGCCGGCGTAACGGTATAAGACACCAATAAACTGATGAGCGTGGAGACCACGACCACCACAGCAAACTGGCGCATGATGTTTCCTACAATACCCGTCAATACGGTCAGTGGTAAGAACACAACAACAATCACCAAGGTAATCGCCAGTGCAGCCAGGAATATTTCTTTACTCCCTTCAAGTGCCGCCTGCCGACTTTTCTTACCCATTTCGAGGTGTCGGTAAATATTTTCCAATACCACAATCGAGTCGTCCACCAGAATACCAATCACGAGCGACATCGCCAGCAGGGTCATCAAGTTGAAGGTGTAATCCAACACATACATGAAAATGACCGTGGTAATCAACGATAATGGAATGGCAATCAATACAATAATGGCATTGCGAATACTGTGTAAGAATAACAACATCACTGCCGCCACCAAAATAATTGCCAAACCTAAGTCGTGCTGCACCGCTTCCACCGATTCGAGTGTAAAAGTAGAAGAGTCATTCGCAATATCGAATTTCAGGTCATCCTGTTGGAATTGTTTTTCTAATTGTGCAAATTCTTTGCGCACCAATTCACTCACTTCTACTGCGTTTGCATCCGTTTGTTTAATAATTTGCAAACCAATAGAGTTGCGACCATCTACTCGGTTCAAGCTGGTAATTTCCTTTTTGGTATCTTCTACCTGCGCAATTTCGTATAATCGAATCGGCGCGCCTTGTTGATTGGTAGCCACTGCAATCTGGCGCAATTCTTCTACCGATTTAATTTTTCCAGCCAAACGAATCAATACCTGTTCTTCCGAACTTTTCACCTTACCGGTTGGGAAGTCCAAATTTGCAGCCTGAATTGCCTGTTGGATTTGCAAAATGGAAATACCATACTGCTCCAATTTATCTTTGCTCACATTGACCCGAACTTCGCGTTGCTCGCCACCGATCAGCGTTACCTGCGCCACCCCTTCAATTTGCGAAAGCGTTGCCTTCACCTGATCGTCGATAAAGTCATAAAACTTGGTACCTTCCAGCTTGGAAGTTGCACCAACGTTCATAATCGGAAAGTCATCCGATGAAAATTTGGAAATCACCGGAATATCTGCATCATCCGGCATATCATTTTGTACCTGATCGAGCTTGCGCTTCGCTTCCTGCAATGCTACGTCAATATTGACATTGTCCTGAAACGTTACAATTACAATAGAATAGCTTTCGAGCGAGGTAGAATTGATGTCGGTGATTTTTTCCAGGGAAGAAACAGCGTCTTCCACGCGGCGCGTCACCGAGTTTTCCACCTCGGCAGGAGAAGCACCCGGATACAGGGTTGCAATGGTCAACACCGGCGCAGAAAATTTGGGAATCAATTCATAACTTAGCTGGGAGTAGCTGAACAATCCCAAAATAGTAAGGGCTGAAAATACTACCACCAGCAAAGACGGGCGGTCTATGGATAGTTTTATCATTTCTTAATGTGTTGATTGCCAATTTGCCGATTTGCTGAATAATTATATAATTTTGCCTTAATATTTAGCATGCCGGCATATCAGCACATTAGCCAATTATTTAATTACACTCACTTCTACACCATCCTGTAAATTGATCTGACCAGAGGTAATCACGGTTTCACCAACCGACAAACCACCCAGGATTTCCACTTTGTTGCCATAAGTCTTGCCCGGTGTCACCTTGCGAGCCACGGCTTTGTTGCCTTCCAGTACAAACACCCGACCATCCTGTACACTACCTACGAATGCCTCGCGCGGCGCGGCAATTGCTGCAATTGGCTTACCTGCGCTAAAAGTTGCCCGACCATTCATACCGGCTTTGATGTTGTTGGTATTGCTTACTAAAATCTTCACCGGGAAACGCTTGGTATTATCTGCCTTTACGTCGATGAAAGATACCGTACCGGTCAACGCTTTGTTATCCAATACATCTACTGTCAACGGCACCCGTTGTCCATTTTTCACCGTAATAACCTGATCTTCAGTAAGGTACACCTCCAATTCAATCGGATTGGTAGCCACCACATTGGCGATCGGCGAACCCGGCGCTAAATAAGAACCGTTTTCTATCATCATATTATTGACCATACCCGTGAGCGGCGATTTCAGGTAGGTATCGTTAATTTGTTTTTGCAAAGATTCGATTTGGATTTCCAAGCCTTCTACCCCTATTTTGGCTTCTTCGTACTGCGTTTCCGTTACGCCGCCATCTTTGAGCAGATTTTGCATCCGGGCGAGGTCTTTCTTCGCTTTATCCAAATTAAGTTTTAAAGATTTCAACTGATTGTTTAACAATTGATTATCAACAGTCAAAATCACTTCGCCCTGCTTTACATACGAACCTTCGTCAATTTTGAGGCTGGTAATTCGACCATTCACATCGGATATGACCGTCAATTCTTTAGAAGGTTGAAATGTTCCGTTCACGGTAAAATCACTGCTGAAAGATTGCTTCTCCACTGGAGCCGCGGATACTGCAATAGTCGTATTGCGTACCTGAGTGATTTTTGCATTTTCTTCCATCGTCTCCTTATTGTCTGACAAACGCCAGCTAATGGCGATGGCAGCCGCTACGATGGCGACCAGAGTCAGGGTGATACTGATAATACGTCTTGTATTCATAATTTTTATTATATTATAGCGTTATCATGTTTTGTTGCAATAACATTTATATTTTATAAAAATGGAACATTACTGCATTAGAACACTGAATAATTTATTAATTGTTATTTAAAATGGAATTGGTCAGCGTACCTTGGGCATTGCGGATGGCAATTTCTGCTAGTTTCACTTGCAGCAAGGCCGACAAATAATTGGTTTGCGCCTCGCGCATGGATGTTTCAGCGGTCAACACTTCGGTGATCGGCGCTACGCCTTCGGTAAAGCGACTTTGTGAAACACGATACACTTCTTCAGCTACCCGGCGGTTTTCGGCTAATGCCTGCAAGTTGTTGATATTGGTTTGAAATTCCTGAATAGCTTGGTTGTAAGCCAATGCCAATGATTGGGTGGTCAGGCGGCGGTTTTCTGCCAATTGCGCCTGCTCGATTTTAGCCTGTTGTATTTGAGCTTTCTTTTGAAAACCATCAAAAATCGGAACCGAGAGATTCAAACCTACTCCACCAAATCTAAACCATTGTAAATCACTAAATTGGTTGCCTGCTGCCTGATAATTTATATTACCAAAAGCGCTGATTGTAGGCCAGTAGCCTGCCCGGTATTGATCCACATTCAATTCATTGAGTTGAGCCTGCACATCCAAAATTGCCAGATCTTTCTTTTGGGTAAAATCTGGAGTAAACAAACCCAGGTCAGGTATAGTATAAGCTGATTCATTGATCGTATCGGTGAGCACAATCGGCTGGTCGAGCGGCATTGCCATGTTAAACTTCAGCGTCTGCTTTAATTGTTCTACCTGCAAATCCAGGTTTTTCAACTGATTTTCCAGATTAATTCGGTTTACCTGCAACTGATCCACATCAATTTTTTTCGCCAAACCATTATTGAATTGCTTCTGGGTCAACGACAAGAGCGTTTTTACCTGATCAAGGTTTGCCTGCAACACATTACGCTGCTTTTGCGTCACCTGGATCGAATAATACAATTGAGCAATCTGGTACGTTAATTGGTCTTTAGTGCTTTCGGTTTGCAATTCATACAATTGGCGAGATTTTTTAGCAGCGTCAAGCCCCAGGAAAAAGGTACGACTGAATAATAACTGGCTGACTTGCCCGGTAAAAGTAGTGTTCAAATTCGTCCCGAATCGAGCACCCACCACTTCTTGCTCCGGTTGCCCGGCAAACGCGCCTGGCACCAGGAAAACGGGGATTTCATAATTGTAGGTAAACTGACCGTTGATGTCAACTTGTGGTAAGCCACTGCTCAATACTTGCTTAACAAGCCATTCATTCTTTTGTACATTCAGGGCAGCGGTTTGAACCTGAGGACTGTTCTGAATTCCATATTGAACCGATTCTTGTAAAGTTAGCGGCTTCGGCTGATCTTGTGCCTGCAATTGCCCAACGAAGAGAAGCAACAGCAGACCAAATAATAATCGGATATCCTTCATAATAACGAGCGATTTTAGAATTTTCTTTTTTTGGTGTTTATCATTGAACGACTGGTCAACAATCTCAACAAAAACACGGTATTATTTTTTTTAGTTCTGTAAAAACCGAACTTTTTATCCAAAATTTTTTTCGTTTCGTCGAGTACTATTCATCATTCGAAGGTACGCCTCGCATTTCTACTTGCATTTGTTCCCATTTCTCAAAAAGTTTGGGCATTTCACGTGCCATGAATAAATGGAAGTCAAAAATTTTATATAATCCTTCATTAAACTCCCGATGCTTATTTGGGTCACGCAATTTTAATGCATCCATTAACACCCTATCAACTTCTTGAAAATCAGACATTTGGCACTTCGCTTGTTCCAACCAATTCTCGGCATTCAATTTAAAATAGCGCTTCCGGTCACCACTAAATGTAATGTATTCTACAATCCCTTTAAACATTAGTACATTCAATGCGTGGCTGATGGAGCTTTTGCTCGCTCCTAAAAATTCCTGAATGGCATAAAACGTTTGGTAGGGCGGGTCTGCTAATAACAAGTAGCCTACTACTCTACCTACCATGGGAGCCATGCCGGTTTTGTCAAACGCCACGCCAATTTCCTCCACTTTCTTCTTTTTAAACTCTAAAGAAGACCTTTCTTCTTGTTGCATCCTGTCTGTCTTTTTTTTAGAAGCCAGCTGTCAGAAACGAGAAAACAGACTTCGCTTTTAACTGTCTGACATCTCTATTCTGTCATCTTTCATTGCGGCAAATTTAATTTGTTTTATTTAGTTCTGCAACAACCGAACCAAGAGAACAGTTTAAAAAACGGCAAAATTTTTTTTCGGCTTAGTTAACTACTTGATAGAGAATAAGATGCTGCCATAAAAAATTTTGTCATAAAATATTTACAATTGGTTTAGCCAAAGATTATTCCCCAAAAATAGTGTACTTTTTACACGAATTCAGCTTTTACCGATGAACTTACTCCAAAATTCGACTAAGGGCTGGCTGATTCCCTAGGGTTATTTTGGAAGACGAACAAAACGAAATAATACTTTAAAAAGTTGACAGCCTAGCACGATATTTTATTTTTCGAAGTCAAATAATAAATATTCCCCATATATTCATGTTAAAAATCATTTTTCCAGCATGATTTCCTACCCTACTCCTATCTTCATTGTAAATAATGAACCAGAAATTAATACATAAAATACCGATCTTTGTCCGATAATTATCCTGCAAAATCTTTACAAAGCACATAATATAATGGAAAAGCGTAAAATATTATTCATTGATCAGCCACATTCTTACCTCGAAGAACGACTCGCGGAGCTGCATTTTGAATGCCTGCCGATGTACAAAGCTTCCCGCGAAGAAATTTTTGACATATTACCAGCCTGTTTTGGCGTAGTAATGCGCAGCCGTTTTAAGGTAGATAAAAATTTTATCGACCGGGGTATGCATTTAAAATTTATCGCGCGGGAAGGCGTAGGGCTGGATCATATTGATGTAAAATATGCCGAATTAAAAGGCATCCAGGTACTTTATTCGCCCGAAGGCAGCAGGGATACCGTTGCCGAGCATGCGCTGGGCATGTTGTTAATGCTGCTAAATAAACTTGCAGTGGCTGATCGCCAGGTGCGCAATGGAGAATGGATTCGCGAAGGCAATCGCGGCATTGAAATAAAGGGTAAAACCGTTGGCATTATTGGCTATGGCAATATGGGCAGCGCTCTGGCGCAACGACTCAAAGGCTTTGATGCGCAGGTAGTCGCTTATGACAAATTTAAATTTGGCTATGCCGATGCACATGCCCGTGAAGTCAAATTGGAAACTATTTTTGCAGAAAGTGATATCATAAGTCTGCACATTCCTTATACAGAAGATAACCATTATTTCGTGGATTATAATTTTTTAAGCCGTTTTAAAAAAGATATATTTTTGGTGAATACGGCAAGAGGTATGGTACTAAATACCGCTGACCTGGTGGAGCATTTAAAAACCGGTAAAGTGCGTGGCGCGGCACTCGATGTGCTGGAATACGAAGAAACTTCTTTCAACTACCTGGATTTCAAGAATTTACCAGAACCTTTTCAATACTTGATCCAGTCGGAAAATGTGGTATTATCGCCGCATATCGCCGGCTGGTCGTACGAGTCCAAACTCGGGCACGCCCAGGTGCTTGCGCAAAAAATTGAGCAACGCTTTGTAACACTAGCATAATGATGTGAATTTTATGTAATGACTCGTTGATTATCATAATTTTTCCGCACATTTACGCCTCTAATGACTGAATGTAACATTGTACCAAAGTACCATAAAATTTTTACTAAATCTTTTAAATATTGTGGTATATTCGCATTGACATTTCATTCCCCTTACTAAATAGTAAACACGAATCCCGGTCAATACCGTACTTTTTTGTTTTTTCCCAAACAAATTGGTACCTTATAAAATCTAATTGCGTACATTTACTGCCCAATTTTTAAAGCATTATGTCTCACACTCCCTACGAGGTAGTTTATAATCTATCTCCTATAGCCGAAGGTCTGTACCTTCCGGAAGCCTTTATTATCAGCCGTGATAATGAAGGGCTGCTGGCACACATTATCCAAAAAGCGACCGATCAAACCATTGGCAGCTATGGTTTGCATTATGATACCATTCGCCAGAAGTTATTTCCGATGATCGAGAAATTACATCCTAAAACCCTGGAGTTAAAGTTTAGTCCACCCAAGAAAGCGCCGCGTCCGCTGCTGGAATTACTGGCACAGGAGCCCTGGAAGACCGAAATCCCGCTTTACATTCACCGGCATATGGACGAATTTTTACGTTATATTGTCCAATTTCATTTACCAATTTGTTTAAATGTAGAACGGCGCGTATTAGTCAAAGACTTTTTGCTCGACACCAGCGACGATGAATTACAACCCAATCTTTATTTTGAAAAAACAGATGATGGCGTGCGTTATCGCCTGTGGTTGCAGGATCGGCGCGGTCCCTGGCACATTCACCGGCACAAAATTACGCCTGTGACCAACACACCCGGCTGGCTCATCGTTGATGATGTATTACAACCGCTGGCACAAGTAAATGGAAATATCGTAAAACCTTTTCTTACTAAACAAGAAATTAATATTCCGCAAGCCAGTGTAAAAACTTATTTTGAAAAGTTTATATTAAAAATGGCTGCTACCGCTGATATCATGGCGGATGGTTTTGATGTCATTTATTATAAAAAAATTGAAGGTTGCCAACTTGAAGCCACATATGATTATATGAATAACCAGTGGGGCGTGGTGCTTAAAATGTTATATCATAAAAAATCATTTCATTGGCTGGATAAAAAAGACGGTCACACCTCGATTGAATTTGGTAAAGGCGATGAAATCCGCATTTCTAAAGTATTGCGCGATAGCAAAGCCGAGGTACGCTTTATAAAAAAACTAAATACTCTGGGCTTACATCATAATGGATATAACTATTTTGAATTAAAAGATAAAAATGAAGATTGCTTTCATTTACTGGAATGGCTGTCGCAGAACCGTGCTCAACTGGAAGAAAATGGTTTTATGATTATTACGCCCGAATGGGAAGGACAAAAATTATATTTACAACCGGGTCATTTACAGCTTACTACAGAACAACAAAATGATTGGTTTGATATTTATGGTGAAATAACCGTCGGTGAATTTAAAATTCCGTTTTTAGCTTTCGCTAAATATATCCGCGATGAAAATCGCTTATTTCCTTTACCAAACGGTG
Source organism: Saprospiraceae bacterium (assembly GCA_046314415.1). Lineage (GTDB taxonomy): Bacteria > Bacteroidota > Bacteroidia > Chitinophagales > Saprospiraceae > JADJNW01. The sequence goes on along the minus strand of JBKBWT010000123.1, from coordinate 8,654 downwards.
AATATTTTTTAATACCGCAGGAATGGATGGCTAAATATAAAATGCTGGCGCGTTTTGCTAAAAAAGAAGGCAATAGTTTACGAATTGAGAAAAGCCAGTATATGTTACTGCAAGATATTGGTTTAGAAGATGATACAAAGATAGAAATTGAGCAAGTAAAAAATTTCCGCGTTTCCCGAAAGTTGAAGGCAAAATTAAGACCGTATCAATTAGACGGTGTAAAATGGCTGGTGCAATTATACGAAAATGATTTGGGTGCCTGCCTTGCGGATGATATGGGTTTGGGCAAAACATTACAAACCATCGCCGCTTTATTATATGCCAAAGAACAAAAACCGAAACAAATTGAACAAAATAGCGGCAAACAATTGGGTATTTTTGAAGAAAATGATGCTGCTTTTTTACAAGCCCTCAATGCCCTTATTATATTGCCGGCTTCCTTGGTATTTAATTGGGAGGCAGAATTACAAAAATTTGCCCCTTCTTTATCTATTTGCCGGCATACCGGGCAAAAACGAAGTAAAGATATAAGAATTTTAGCGCGTTTTGATGTAATATTAACAACATATCAAACCGCCTTACGCGATGTGGAGATTTTAAATAAACTAGAATACGAATATATTATACTCGATGAAAGCCAGCAAATTAAAAATAAAGAAGGAAAAGCATTTAAAGCCGTAAATACGCTGGAAGCCCGACATAAGATTTCGTTAAGTGGTACGCCGATTGAAAACTCGCTGGCAGATTTGTGGTCGCAAATGCAATTCATTAACCCAAATTTATTGGGTACCTTTCCTTTCTTTCAGCGCGAATTTATTACTCCCATCGAAAAACATAATGATGAAGATAAAAAAGCCCGCCTGCGCACGCTGGTAGCCCCATATATGCTGCGCCGCACGAAGGAGGAAGTAGCAAAAGATTTGCCGCCGCTCACCGTTTCTTTACATTATTGTGAAATGGAGCCGGATCAGAAAAAATTATACGAAAAAGAAAAATCAGCCGCGCGGAATTTATTGCTGGATAATTTCCAAACCGGTAATTCTCAGTTCCAAATCGTTGTCTTACAGACACTTACCAAGCTTCGCCAATTGGTGAATCATCCTAAATTAATCCAGCCCGATTTTGATAAAGAAAGCGGTAAGTTTAATGAAGTGCTGGAGCAATGGGATGTAATAAGACGAAGTGGACACAAAGCACTGATATTCAGTTCTTTTGTGCAATATTTAGAGTTATTTAAAAGCGATTTTACCGAAAAAAACCAGGCGTTTTCGTGGCTGGTCGGCGACCTTTCAGCGAAGCAACGCAAAGCCGAAATCGAAAGATTTCAGGAGAACCCGGATGTACAATCTTTTTTAATTTCTATTAAATCGGGCGGTACGGGTTTAAATCTAACGGCAGCGGATTATGTATTTATTCTGGACCCCTGGTGGAATCCATTCACCGAACAGCAAGCCATTGCACGGGCACATCGTATCGGACAAGATAAAAATGTAATAGCGCTTAAATTTATTACCAAAGATAGTATAGAAGAGAAAATATTAAAATTACAGGAACGTAAAAGTCAATTGGCGGCAGATATCATCGAAGGCACGGGGGCTTTACATTTTTCAAAAGGAGAGCTGGAATTTTTGTTGGAGTAAACTTATTTATAATTTAAAATTTACAGGTTTTCAAGTATAATAAAAGCATTACTTACATCATAAGTAACGCTTTTATTCATTTTTGTAATTTATTATTTACTTATTACAAAACGCTCGGTCGCTGTAAACGTGCCATTTTGTACACGCGCCACATACAGACCACTAGGCAGGTGTTGCACATTTACTTTGGCAAGCGTATTGCCTTCGAGTAAAGATTCCACCTGGGTATGTAATAATTTTCCGGTTATATCATAAATCATGATCTGGGTAGGCGCATCGGTTTGCACCGGAATGTCGAGCATAATTTCATCGCTTGCCGGATTCGGGAATAGCCGTAACTGCTGGGGTTCGATGGGTACCTCTTCCCCACCCTCGCGGAACGCTGTGCTACTGGTTTCTATAATCAGCTCATAACATTGATTGTTATTAAAAGCGCCATTATAACCACTTACCCGAATGTGATAAGTAGTAGAAGGAAAAGCGTTATTAATGATAACTTGCTCGTCAGCCGTACCATTCGTAGCGGAGGTACCGAGGACGCTAAGACTACGGTAAGCACGAAGGTCATAGTCAGCGGGCAGATTGCTCAATTTAATCCGCACATTGCGCTGTGTCGAAGATACCGTAAAGCGGAACCAATCCAGATCGGTGCTGCTACCTATTTTGGCTCGTATGAGGGTATTAACGGCAATGGACCTGGCTGCCGATTGGGTATTATTATTTTCATAAACATCATTACAGGTAATAACAACTTGTTGCTGGGTTGTAAAATTAGCGGAAGCAAAATTGGTACTGCTGGTCGTTCCACACACGGTTTGTACCTGAAATTCATACGCTGTGGCGGGCGAAAGATTCGTGGCAGCAAAGGTCGTACCGTTGACGGTAACAGTTGACCAGGTTGCACTCCCTACCACCCGCAGGCGTAGATTGTAAGCCGTCGCATTCGCAGCAGCCGTCCAGTTTAAACTAGCACTAGTGGTTGTAATATTGGTTGCATTCAAGCCCGTAGGCGGATTACAAGTAACCGTAGGCGTACCGCCGCCACCGCCGCTGGTGCCAGGCGCAAGACAGCCGTCGGAATTCAACAGGCTTGCCCGAAAACCGCCCGGTGCCAGTACAGCGTGCATACGTGCCACCTGCCCGGCAGTGAACATATACATGCAACGGTCATCGGTGTAATCCATATAATTCATCGTCATTTCTACAGGTGCGCCCTCACAGGTGCTGTAGTGCGGATAAATAGGGCACTCGCTATTGGAGCCATTATGAAGCGGAGTATCCTCTACAAAATCATTGCCACAAGCCGCGTCCCCCCAGATGTGACGCAAATTGAGCCAGTGCCCAACTTCGTGCGTCGTTGTTCTACCCAGATTAAAAGGAAATTTGGCAGATCCATTCCGACCAAAATATCGGTAATCTATGACAACCCCATCTGTCGCCGGATCTCCGCCGGGAAATTGCGCATACCCCAACAGACCACCTCCAAGGCTGCAAACCCAAATGTTCAGATATTTGCTTGGATCCCAAGGATCAACGCCTCCCTGGCTATTCCTTTTTACCCGATTGGTATTCCCCCAATTAAACACATCTGTCTGCTTGCGGGTGATGCCCGTAGTCGCATTGCCTTTAGGATCGCGCTTTGCCAGACAAAATTCGATATCAGCGTTGCCGATGAAGGGTTTGAATTCATCCGGCGTATTAGTTAAATCATTATTGAGCGCCCTGAAATCCTGGTTTAAAACATCTATCTGCGATTGTATCTGCGCAGCGCTAAGGTTTTCGCCACTGGTACGATAAACAACATGCACCACCACTGGAATCGTCACGACCGTACGGCTTCGCACCGCTCCTGATTCAACATATAAGCGAGTGTGTTGCTCAATAGCATCCATCCGTTGTTCGAGCAGCGGATCAGCCGCTTTCATTTGCTCCAATACCTCCATTGTAGCACAATTTCGCTGCGCAACACCTTGATAAGAAAACAAAAACAAATAAAGGAAAATAGCAAAGTAAATGTGTTTCATAGGAAAAAATTTCAGGTATAAAAATCGGATACGATGGAGGGTTATACGCAAAGGTAGGCTTTTGGTTGCGTTTTGCTTAAAAAACTTTTATAATTTGTTGGCAACATATACAAAAGCCTTACCCGGTCAAGAGTAAAGCTTTTGATTTATCTTAATGCATGTATATAATTATCTAACAATCTTAAAGTTAAAATCTGGTGTACCCAGTGCGCCCCAAAGCCGTAACCAGATTGGCAGCAGCATCTCGGTGCCCCGCGCAGTAGTAATGTCGCCCAGATCAATCATATTTGCCGGCTTCCAGCCAAAAGTTTGTAATAAATTTTTCACTTGGTTTTTTGCATCCGCATCATTGCCGCTTATAAAAATATCGTGGTCATTCTCTAATTTTCCAGGTTCCACCATCAGGTAGCAATTGAGCGTATTCAAGGTCTTTACTACTTTCAAATCTGGAAAAGCACGTTGGATTGTCTCGCCCAGCGAATCGGTATTGACAATCGAAAGCGAAGGCGGCATGCCTTTTGAAAAATCGAGCGGATTCGAAATATCAATCAAAATCTTACCATTTAAATACGCCGCCCCTGCTGACTCCAATGCCGGCAACGTGCCATCACCCGAAGTACAGTTGAAAATAAACGTTTCGGCAAATGCCGCCGCATCCGCGAATGTACCCTGCGAAGCATTTGTGCCTGCACTTTTCACCCATTCAGTGGCTTTCTCGTTATTAGCGGAGCGCGAACCCATCCTTACTTCATGTCCAAGTTGAATTAATTTACTACCAATGGCTTTGCCGACCATGCCCGTGCCTAAAACAGCAATTTTCATGTTATTATATTTTAAAGTTAATTTTAAATAATTTAATTTCTAAATTTGCTGTAAAATTAACAGGCTGCTATACTTTTAGCAAGAGCTGTCAGATACGATAGTATGTATTAAAAAGGGTCGAAATGTGGTGAATACTCGATTCTATTTTTTAATTTTTTTATAATTTTTTAGAAAATGGTTATAGAAGGCAAAGAATACGCATTTGAGATGGCTGGCAAAACCTTCCATTGCTCACTCGACATCACCATGAATTACATCGGCGGTAAATGGAAAACGGTGGTACTGTGGTACTTGCGCAAAGACAAAAAACGCTTCAGCGAATTGAAACGCCATATCCCGGAAATTACCGAGAAAATGCTCTCTCTGCAATTGCGCGAACTCGAAAAAGACGGACTGGTGCAGCGCACCATCTACCCGGAAGTGCCGCCCCGCGTGGAGTACGAACTCACCGAGGAAGGGAAAACGCTGATACCCATGCTGGAAGCCATGGCTGCCTGGGGACGTCGCAAGGGTACCAACGAAGGTAAAATGGTAGAAGTCACGCCGTAGTTTCAATATGCCAATGCCCCACGCGTCCAAAGCGAGTTGGGCATTGACAAATCGGCACAAGTTGTCCCAGTCAATCGGAATCAGCATAACCTGTCCCGATGCATCGGGATTAGCACATCATTTTATGGCTAACGTCCACACATCATTGCTATATACAAATTCCGTTTTTTCCGGCGTGCCGCCATATTTACCACCGGTCATTATTATTTTATCTTTGAAAACACAAGCCCCAATGCCCCCGCGTGGCGACCAGGGCGCGTCCATTTCCTGCCAGTTTTTACCGTCGGCGCTCGAAAGCACTTTACTCGTAAACTGCCCGTTGCGATTGCATCCCAGGAGAAAAATGCGATTATCATATACCACCGCGGCGTAGCCAAAAATTCGCTGCCCTTTGACAATTTCAGGCGTAACCAGCGTCCAATTAATACCATCCGAAGAAGACCACACATCATTGTCCAACAAGAATAACTTGCCGTTTAATTGCACAATCTGACTGCCAGAGCGCTTGCCAAAAGCCGCGTCATGCTTCACTTTTGTCCAATGAACAGCATCTGTAGAATTCCAAATATCATTATAATCTTCTTTCCCGTCGTTGCCGCCGATGATCCAGATTTTATCATCAAAGACAAAAGGGTGATAAAAAAAGCGCCGTGGCAGATTACTTTCTTTTGTAATAATTTCCCAATTTTCAAAATCGGTAGTTTTAGCAATGGTGCCGGTCATATCATAACGCTCGATATTACCACTAAATGTTCCTAAACTATACAACGCACCTTTGAAGTAAATAAAATCCAGAAATGCACTGTTTTGAATAAAATGAGTAAGCTGCGTTTTTTGCCAATCTTTTCCATCAATAGAAAAATAAGTGCCGCGCGGATGCATCGCCCAAAGGGTATCTTTTACTGCAAACAGTTGAAAGTTATAACTCTCGGGAAACGCCGCAGCGTCTGTCATTTTTTGCCATTGGTAATTCAAAACCGGCTCTTTTTGAGTAGCCGTAGGGGCTTTGGGTTGTTCCACACAACTCGCCAGCAGATTCATAAAAAGAAAAATAGTTATACTCATTTTTTTCATGTTTTAAGAAAAATTTTTAAATATGATTTAGATACGGGTCATCATTTGTAATGATTTTATAAAATTACATCACACTTATTTACTAATAAGTACAAGCTTAAACCACAATGGGCACAAAGCTTTAAAGATTTTTGATTGAAAATGAGCGACTTAGCCTCTATTAAACTCCGTCAACGCTGTGGTTGAATAAATCATTATTCATGCTTTGCCTTTGGCAAGACAAAATATTCATTTATAGATTCGTCCAATCGTCGGGAAATCAAATTAAAGTTTTCTTGAATAGGTTTTAGGTTGATATACTTGTCAATAACCTGACTTCGCTTATAAATGAGCAATGTATTTTCTGTTTCTGGATTAATTTTACTTAAATAAATGTCCGAATCTTTATCAGAGAAGGCAGGTACAAAAGTTAATGCAACTTTATTTAAATGTAATGTTTGTCCAATTTTTGCTAATGTTTTTTCCCGATCCGCTTTATCATATTCAAGCTCATTGCCATATATAAAATAAACTTTTAAATAGTCGGTTCTATTTACACTTTCTGCTTCTAAAAAAGTCAGCCAATCCTTTATTTCTGCCCAATTCGGCTTATTACCAACAAAATAAAGGATCCCATGATACCACCCGTATTTACAAATTGGACAGGTTTTTGTCCCTTTATCGGGTCCCCAGGCGTGGAATGGAGTAAAAGACATGATATCTTCTCCAATATTTATTCCTGAATTTACATTGCTTGTTTTTATAGTAGGATAATCTGGTATATTTAGTCCAAGTATAATATTACGCTCAGCAATATATAAATCAGCTTTTTGTACCATTCTCACTACGCCGCTACCACCTCGGTTTTCCATTTTTTTTCTGATTTCAGCTGTTAATAACCGGTCGTCATCAAAAACGACATCATCAATGTAATAAGGTTTGGCTGTTTTCGGGTCTTGAATGGTGAGATGAATATGAGCCGGAACCTCGTCAGTAGGGTAAGCGCCTGGTCTAACCGTATAAATAGAATATTTACCATTGCTATCGGTCTTGACCCAACCCCTGATGTATCCGTGTGTCTGTCCATTTTTATTGGGCGGAAGGCTTCCCTTTTCCGTTGCTTTATGTAAATATTTACCATGAATATTCGTATGATAATAATAAATTATAATCCCGGCAGCAGGAGTCTTACCATCATACTCATAGACTATCCCTGTAAGTAATAACTTTTGCCCAGCCTGCGCCCAAGCCGGACTCGTGTCTCGGGAAATAATGTTTTGTGGGATACCATAATATTCTGGAGGTGTATTATTTATATCTTGCTGATTTACAGGCGTATTATTGATTTGTCCATGACAACTAATCATAAAGAACAGGAATCCTGTTTTTATTATTTTTTCTATACTGCTTTTTATTAATGTAACAAAATGCTGGATAGTCATAAAATTTTTATTTATTTCAGCTTATTTTACCTTAAATATTAAGTAACCGGGCAGATAAAAATCTGAATATCAATTAGATGAGGCTATCGACTATTAATTTTTAAATTGCCAGGCTACTTAATATTTGGTATAAATAAGTTGTAATGACCAGGTGGATAATAAATCAAAGTCGGATGATTAATCATAACCGGGAATATTTAAACCCAATATAATATCTCTTTTAAAAACTTGCAGATCGCCGGATTGAGTCGTTTGTTTAATGCCGGAGCCGCCGCGATTTTCGCAGTATTTGCGCTGTTCTGGGGTAAGGAAAGGATCGTCTGCAAATTGATATTCATCAATATAATATTCACTTTTGCCTGGTTCTTTGATAGTAGGATGAATGTGTTGGGGATTTTTGGAATTTGGATAAGAAGCAGGACGCAAGGTGTAAAACGTATATTTACCATCCGCGCCCGTCTTGATCCAGCCGCGGATGTAGCCGTGCCGCCGCGCCCAGCCCGTTTCGCCGCCCTTGGTAGGATATACGCCCGTCTGATCGGTATGATAAATGTACAAAATGACGTCCTTAGCCGGCGTCTTGCCATCTTTTTTATAGATGGTACCGGTGACTTTTAACTTCGGACCTTTGTCAAAAAAATCAGGTAGCGTATCTACGGAGCTGAGCTTCTTCTTGCCGTATTCATAAATGGCTTCACAGCCTTCGCAGGATCCACCCACTTTTTTGTCGGTCTTGCTGGCTTGTGCGGGCGATTCGGTGCAGGCGCTGCAACACATCATTACACTAAAGAGCATCATAATCATTTTCATAGCTGAATTCTTTTTTTGTCAAAAATAAAGACAGAAAGCCCATCCCGCTTGGAAATGATACCAACGACTCAAATTATAGACGTAGCCGTATTGTACGTTTATCGGCAAAATGCGTTATTCGTTTGTGGAAGACTGAGCGCGTAAGTAACTTGGTGACTGGAAGACTGGGAGCTGAAAGGTAGAACTATAACATCATAACTGATATTACGCAGCGCATAAATTTTGAAAATTGAGTTCATTGACAGTATGACCTTTAAGCTGAGCAAGTTTGTCCCAGGCAGCTTGGAGAGCAGCGAGGTAAATACGGTGTTTCA